>DATNKH010000454.1:0-3157 GCA_035603475.1 Thermoanaerobaculia bacterium | reverse complement strand
GCCTCGGTGCCGTCGATGACGATCGAGCCGCCGCTCGGCAGCTCCACCCGCCGCTCGTAGATGCGGTCGATCTGCGGCTCGAGGTCGAAGCGGCTGAACAGCGGCAGGCGATCCTCGTAGCGCTTGAGCCGGATCTTCGCGCGCGGCAGGAACGCCTCGATGTACGCCTGGACCTTCTGGAACGCCGCGTCGTCGTCGACCAGGACCTCCTCGATGCTGCTGTCGAGGTGGTCCCGCAGCGCCTGCACGATGAGGTCCTGGTCGCTGTAAAGCAGCCGGCTGCTCTTGCCGGCGAGGGCGGCCGCCTGCACCCGCTTCCACAGTCGCAGCAGGGCGGCGAGGTCGCGGCTGATCGCCGTCTTGTTCTGGTCCAGGGCGTTGGTGCGCACGATGACGCCGCAGCCGGGGGGCAGCTCGAGGTTGGCGACCAGCGACTTGAGCTTCTTGCGGGTCTCCTCGTCCTCCACCTTGCGCGAGACGCCGCGGGTGTCGTCGAAGGGCGTCAGCACCAGGTAGCGGCCGGCGAGCGACAGGCTGGTGGTGAGGGACGCTCCCTTCTGGCCGATGGCGTCGCGGGCCACCTGCACGACGATCGGCTTGCCGCGTTCGAGCACGTCCTCGATGCGCGGCTGGCCGCTGCGCGGCTCGTGGTAGTAGGCCTCGGGGACGACGTCCTGGATGGCGAGGAAGCCGTGGCGCTCGGCGCCGTAGTCGATGAAGGCGGCGTTGAGGCTGGGCTGGATGTTGACGATCGAGCCGCGGTAGATGTTGCCGCGGGTGAGGCCGGACTCGGCGACGTCCACCTGGAAGTTCTCCAGCGTGTGGTCGCGGACGACGGCGATGCGCAGCTCTTCCGGACGCTGCGCGTTGATCAGCATTCTGCGCGTCAAATCTCGCTCCCTTCCAGGGTGTTCAGGGCAGGGCCACGGGAGAATCGGCCGGGGGACAAGCCGGAGAGAAAACAGGCGGGCGAGCCCGCCGCCCCTGCCATTGTCCCCCGCCGGCGCCCATCGCCGCAAGCCCGCGACCCATCTACCGGCTGCGAACCAGTCGAGCGCTATGCTATGATCGCATTACGGAAGTGCGGTCCGCGTTGTAGCTCCCGGCTTTCCCCTCGGAAACGCCGGTCCACGACAGCAGGTGCCCGCCATCGGAAGTCGACGCTGACACCTCGATTCATGGAGTTCACCCGCATGGCTTGCACGAATGCCCTCCAAGGTCCTCGGATCTGCCGGCTGCGCCGGCTGGCCGCCACCCTCCTGCTCGTGGCCCTCGCGCTCGGCGGCGCCGGGGCGGCTGTCGCGGCCGCGGTTCCACCGGGGTCGGCGGCGCCCGCCGCCGGCGGCGTGGCGCGGGGCTGGCAGAAGGTGAGCATGCAGGCGACCGGCTCCTACTTCGAGCTGTACGTGCCGTCCTCCTGGTACGGCACGACGGCGCTGCCGCTGGTGGTGTTCCTCCATGGGGCCGGCGCCAATCCCGAGGTGTACTTCTCCAACATCGGTCCCGCGGCGGAGGGGGCGGGATGCGTGGTCGCGGCGCCGAAGTCCTCGTCCGAGATGGGCTGGGGCCTCGGCAACGACGATCAGATCATCGCCGCGACGTCCGTGACGGCAGCGAGCATGGTGCCGGTGGACCCGGCGCGGGTGAGTATCGCGGGCCATTCGGCGGGCGGAGCGGAGGCCTACCTCGTCGCCTACGGCTCGGTCAGCCGCTACAGCGCGGTATTCACGCTCTCGGCTCCCTTCTACCCGGTGAGCGCGGTCGCCGACCCGGCCTACAAGGCGCCGATCCACATGTACTACGGCACCACCGACCCCAACTACGCCACCGACGGCGCCTATACGGCCCTGCAGCAGCAGTGGAACGCGCTCGGGGTCACCTGGGAGAGCGACATCGAGCCTCGCTGGGGGCACGACTTCTGGCCGGCGCTGTCGATGCTCATGGGATTCCAGTTCCTGGTGAGCAAGACCTACGTCGGCTGCGCCGCCGATGCCACTCACGCCTGCCTGCAGCAGGGCCGCTACCGGATCGGCCTGACCTGGCAGGACGCCGGCGGCCGTACCGGGGTGGGCTCGCCGGTGCCGGGGGCGGTGTCGCCCGACTCGGCGGTGCTCTGGTTCTTCGATCCGAGCAACTGGGAGATGCTGGTCAAGGTGCTCGACGGCTGCGGCCTCAACCAGCGAGTCTGGGTGTTCGCCGCCGCCACCACCGACGTCGCGTACACGTTGACGGTCACCGACACCGTCACCGGCAAGTTCAACACCTACCAGAACCCCGCCGGCCGAGCCGCCGCCGCCATCACCGACACCGACGCGTTCGCGAGCTGTCCTTAGGGGCTACCGCCCGCCGGGGACCCGACCGCCCCTTCAGGCAGGCGGTGGGACGGTGCCGCGGGCGAGGCGACCGTCGAGGTCGAGCTCGGTGGCGACCTGCTGCATCGACGCGAGGACGTTGCCGACGTGCGGCCAGAGCTCGAGCTCGCCGCCGAAGCAAGCGCGGCTGAACTCGGCGGTCGCCTGGGCGACATGCTCGCGATCCACGCCGGCCGCAAAGGCGCGCTCCTTCCAGCGCTTCTGGATCGATTTGAGCTCGACCTCACGCAGGTCCTTGCTCGGCCGGACGAGCGCTGCCGCGATCACCAGGCCGGTGACCTCGTCGCAGGCGAGCAGAGCGAAGTCGATGGGCCGCTCGCGCTCGACGCCGGTGCCCTCCGTATTGTGGGAGAGGATCGCGCGGACCACGTTCTCGCTCGCCCCCTGCTCGCGCAGGATGGGCGCGCCGGCAGCCGGGTGCTGGTCGAGAGTGGGGTGGATCTCCCAATCGAAGTCGTGCAGCAGCCCCGCGAGCCCCCATTCCTCGACCTCGCCGCCCAGCCGCGCCGCATACCCCCGCATCGCCGCCTCCACCGCCAACATATGCCGCCGCAGCCCCTGCGACTGCACATTCTCCACCACCAGCTCCCAGGCCCGCTGTCGCTCCATCTCCTCTCCCCCCTTTGCGTCCCGCCGTCCGCAGGCGTTTAGGATAACCCGATCCAGAGATCCAGCCGCCAAGCGAGGGGAGGCCCACTCACCCGCAGCGGTCGCCGGAGAGACTACTGAGCGCAGGGGAGGAGGGTGGGCCGCGGGTGGCGGAGAACCCCCCTCGGCCGACCTTT
>DATNKH010000453.1:0-8449 GCA_035603475.1 Thermoanaerobaculia bacterium | reverse complement strand
TCGGAGGCGCCGGCGGCGCCGAGCGGACAGGCGCCGCGGCGCCTGCCAGGCCGCAGGCCATGAGCAGGCCAGCGCCCCACCTGGGGTTTCGCATCGCGCACATGACTGATCGCGCGCTACTCTAACATTGGGGGGCGCCGGCCGCTCGGCGCCTGTCCACGTCGAGCGCGCCCCCGCCGTGCGCTATTCTCGCATCCGCCATGGGCGCCAACGAGCTGCTCTACACCGCGCACGTCCCCAACGGCGAGGGTCCCTTCCCCACCCTCTTCCTGCTCCACGGCTGGGGCGCCAGCGCCCACGACCTCCTCGGCCTGGCGCCCCTCCTGCACGGCGGCCGCGCCCTGGTGCTCTGCCCGCAAGGCCCGGTCGTGGTGCCGATCGGCGGCGGCGAGAGAGGCTACGGCTGGTACCCGCTGACGCCCGGTCTGCCGCCGGACGTCGAGGCGTTCCGGCACGGCGCCGGGATGCTGCGCCGCTTCGTCGAGCAGGCCCGGGACCGCTACCCCGTCGACCCACGGGAAGTCGTGGTCGGCGGCTTCAGCCAGGGCGGCACCATGGCGTACGATCTCGCGCTGCGCGCTCCGGCGCGCTTCTCGGGCCTCATGGCGCTCTCGAGCTGGCTGCCGGCGCCGCTGAGCGAGGACCTGCCGCGGCTCCCGGAGCACGAGCAGCTGCCGGTGCTGGTGATCCACGGCACCGCCGACCCGCTGATCGACGTCGAGCGCGCCCGCGAGTCGCGCGAGGCGCTGCGCGGCTTCGGGGTGGGCATCACCTACCGCGAGCTCGACATGGGCCACGAGATCCGTCCCGAGGCCCTGCGCATCGTCCTGCGCTGGCTGGAAGAGCGCGGCTTCCGCGGCCGCACCGATGCGGGAGGCGCCGGCACGACGGGCACCGCGGGCAGCGCCGGAGGCGCAGGAGGCGCCGCGGGCGTCCCGTCCGCGTCGATCTGACCGGTGGTCATGCCGGCCGCCGGAACGCTCCTCAGCCAGTCGTCGAAGCGCGGCCCGCGGCCCCCGCCAGCGCGCTCTTCACCGCCAGCGCGATCATGATGAACGACCAGCCGCCGAAGATCAGGTCGATGCTGATGAAGGTGCCGATCACCCAGAAGCTCGAAGCCGGCCAGCCCGCGGAGATGAGCAGGCCGAGCACGAAGGTGACCAATCCCGCCAGCACCTGCCAGCCCCAGCCGTCGATGCGCACCGACAGCGCGAAGACGATCCGGAACAGCCCCGACACGAGGAACAGCGCCGCCAGCAGCAAGGTCAGCGAGGCGGCGCCGGCCACCGGGCGCAGCAGCAGCAGGGCGCCGACCGCGCCTTGCAGGATGCCGATCAGGATGTGCAGTCCGACGCCTTCCCAGCCACGGGTGCGGAAGGCCCGCACCAGGTGCATGATGCCGCTCAGCAGCAGCAGCCAGGCAAAGAAGATGACCGACGCGAGCGTCACCAGCCCGGCGACGCCCAGCCCGATCACGCCGAGCAGCAGCTCGATGACGCCCAGCGCCAGCAGCAAGCCCCAATGCGGCGCCAATTCGTGCACGCCGGGTCCGACGCCTCCCAGGGTGGTGCGCGGTTCGACGTTGGCCATCCCGGCCTCCTCTCGCTGAGGGAAGACCCGCCGGCAGGCCGCCGGCGGCACTCCATCGTCGCACCACCTGGGACCGCGGCGCAAGCGCCTTCGCTTGTATCCGTGATTGCCGTAACGAAGGGCCTGATGGCGCCGGCATGGCGCTACAATGGCAGGGTGGAGCCGGACTCCCTGGTCGCCGAGATCTTCGCCGCCTCGACCGACGTGCGCTACGTGGCGCTCTACCGCGCCAACGCGCTGAGCATGTTTCAGCGGCCCGGGGTGATCGGCGCCGGCTCCAACGAGACCGACCGCTACGAAGAGCTGTTCGTCAATCCGGTGCTGCTCAAGCTGACCACCCAGCGCGGCAACCTCGACTGCGGCGGCTTGCGCTACCTGCTGGTCCGCTACGGCAACTTCTTCCAGCTCGTCCATCCCATCCCGGAGGGACACGTGTCGGTGTGCATCGCCAACGCCGAGCACACCGATCCCCTCGTCGTGGTCGCCGCGGTGCGGAGCCTCCTGCAGCACAGCAACCTGCTCGATCTGTAGTCGCTTTCCGGGCGCCTGCGCGCGGCCTCAGCAGCCGCCGCCGCCGGCGCCGCCGAAGAAGAAGTAGGAATCCCACGAGCTGCCGGCGGAGGCGGGGGTGAAGAGGATCGAGTAGCAGGATCCCCTGCCGCGCGAGCGCGGCGACGTGTAGGGACTCAAGGTCGACCAGTGGGTGGCCGTGGACAGGTCGGCATAGAAGATCTGCCGCTGGTAGGCGGCGTGCCGGAAGCCGCGGCTGGCGGCGACGCCGCTCCCCATCTGCGGCCACGACGTCGTGCCGACGACCTCGCCGCCGTAGTCGATCTCGGTCGCGAAGTTGGCGAGCTGACCGTTGCCATAGAGTGCCGTCGGATAGTAGCCGACCGCCTCCGGGGCCCCGCTTCCGCCGAGGAAGAGCCACCAGTTCCCGCCCGACAGCTGCCATTGCAGCTCGAACTCGTACTGCGTCCCGCCAGGGGTGCTGTAGTGCGAGAAGCTGGCGCCGAGCGCCCAGTGGGAGTTCGTCTGGACGAACGCGGCGCAGTCGAGGTTGTAGCAGCCGGTGCGCTTGTAGCCGTCCGCGGTCCAGTAGATGAACAGCACCGAGTTCACGCTGTCGTACTTCTGTGGAAAGGCCTGCCAGCCGCCCTCGACGGTCTGCACGGGGTTGCCGGCGGTGTACCAGTGCTGCGACAGCGAGAAGACCTGGGTGGCGCCGGTGTTGATCGGCGGCATCCAGAGGTTGAGCAGCGAGCTGCCGCCGAGGTTGTTGGCCACCTCGTAGGCGTGGGCGTACTTGTGGACGGGCTTCGCCGGCGCCGCCTTCTCTTCCTCGAGCCCGATCTGGCCGGCGCCGTCGGGTCCCTTCTCGAAGAACTGGCGCAGGGTCTCGAACCGGGTCATTTCCTCGAGCGTCACGCGCCGCATGGGGATGGTGCCTTCGGCGCACTGGATCTCGTTGCCGAAGGCATCGCGGGAACCGAGAGTCAAGGGGGAGGTGGCCCTGGCGCGGGGCTCCTCCGGCTCGGCCGGCGCCGGCTCGCCCGACGTGGGGGCGACCGGCACCGCGGCGGTGCTCAGCGGCGGGGGCGGCGCCACCTCGACGTGGGTGAGGCCCAGGCCACGCACCGACGGCTGCTGCTCGATCGGCAGGCAATCGAAATGCTGCCCGTCGAGGAGGAAGCTGTGGACGCCGTCAAGGGCCACCCCCTCGTACAGGGACAGGATGTGGCGCCGCATCTCCGCGAAGGCCTCGGCCGACCGCACCCGCGTCTCGGGGCCGCGAGGGAAGCCCTCGAACCTCGCAGCCGCGACGCCGGGCAGGAACTCCGCGAGCGGCACGAAGCCCGCGGCCCGAGCTCCGCCCTGGGCGAGACCCTCTCGGGCCCCGAGCCCGGCCGCCAGCAAGATCACCATCAACGTCCAGGCGCCGCGCATCCCTCTCATGACCGAGCCCTCCGCACGGCAACCTCGCCGCGCCCCCTCCGCCACGGCCCCCGCGCCAGGCTGCCTCGGACAAGGCGGCAAGCTTGTCGTGATTCAACCGGCAGGCTATCGCCATTCCCGAGGCCGGTCAACGGCTCGCAGGCCCGGCCGCACCCGGCGGGGCCCCGGCCTGTGCTAGCCTTACCGGCGGCCAGCCCCGCGCGAGGCCGGCCAGAGCCGCACCACGTCCCCATCGTCTAGTGGACCAGGACTCCGCCCTTTCAAGGCGGCAACACGGGTTCGAATCCCGTTGGGGATACCAAACCGTAAACGGCCCCCGGAACGACATCTAAGTAGCTGAAAATAGGACATGTTACAGCGGTTCCAATAGCCCCATTGGCGTACGTCAGTCCCTCGGGGAACAGAACCCCCTGCAGCCGTTGCCGCTGATCGAGCGACGCCCGGTTTCACATCTTCGCAGCGTGGCTCGTCTTGGCGCTCCCGGCAGCCGGAGCCGGCAGGCCACACACCTAAACCGGAACGCTGGTCTCTCAACAGTGAGGTCCCGTCTCGGTTCGGCGCCCGCCGACGCCGGGATGCCTGGGCGACCAGCTTACCGTTGCTTCCTGCGGGGCTCTCGCTGGACCTGCACCTTGACCTGAGCCTGGTTCCCCCCTGGGAGGAAATAGGTGCAGCACGGTTTGGTGTCGTTGGGGCTGGAGGTGGTCGTTCCGACGGTTCCTCCGATGATTGCCTCCATGTCCCGATCCAGCACCGGCCTCGTGAGGCTCCGTAGGGTCTCCCTCGTAAGCATCAACTTCGCCCTCGTCTTCTTCATGTGTTCTCCTTTCATCGATGTGTCGTACTACAGCATCATCGTATACCTCCAGTCAAGAGTGTTTGCAACAGGCAATCGCAGCATGCTCGCCTGTGCGCTGCTCGAGTTGATCGAAGCAGCTGGTTGCAGGCAACTTCGCCCTGTTCTGGCCATGGCCGCCGCTGCGAGCTCCTGTTCGTCGAAGTTGCTCGGGCCCCAAGCCGGGCCGGCCGCCACGATCTCTCGCGAAGCCGGGCCAACCTCTACCCGCGCGTCTGGTCCGGGCATCCGGGCTCGGCCCGCCTCACGACGATGTCGTGCCACCGGCCAGGGGAGAGAGCAGGAGTGCGCGGTCCCAGGCCGGGTCGACGTGGGAGGCCGCGGCAAGCAGTGCCAGGCCGATCCCTGTCGCTCCATTCAGAAAACCTGGGTCGTCCCACCAGCCGTCGGCATCGCTGCGGGGAACGACGCGGAATCCGCCGATGCCGAGACCGGGCTCGCGCAGCGCCAGGACAAGACGAAGCCAGCGGCGCGCGGCCTTGCCCAGCTCCCTCTCGCCGGTCGCCTGATAGAGTCGGTTGAAGACGTGGGCTGCTCCCGCAGCCCCGAGGGCAAGGCCGGGATCCCTGAGGTGGCTCTTCAAGCGCGCGGCTACGGCCAGCGCCACACGACGGGCCTCGGTCTCCCAGCCAGGCTCCCCGGCCCCCCGCGCGGCCATGAGGAGGCTCGCCGCAATCCCGAGATCTCTCGCCCACGACGCAGCCCTGCCGCCCGTCGGCTCCACACCCGGGAAGTGGAAGGCGGGGAACCGATAAGCGTTGCCGTGTGGGCGCTCGCGAGCGAGCAGCCAGGAGACCGTGTCGCCGAGGAGCGGTCGCGCAACGCGGACGCTGACGCCGGCATCACAGGCCGAACCCAGCAGGGCGATGACGCCTGCCACACCTTCGGCCATGCCGAGGACATAGGCGCCCTGAGGGTAAGCCGCGGCGTGTTGGGGAAGAAGGCCGGCAGCGGGAGTGAAGAACGTGGCACCTTCCGGCGTATGCACGGCGCGGCCGGCAAGTTGAGCGATGACCGCCTCGAGGCATCGAACGGCCGAAGGCCTCGGCAGCCGCTCGAGTGCATAGATCCCAAGACCCACCAGCCCGATGATCAGGTTGTAGCTGCCCTCCCAGGATGCGCGTCGGAGCGAGCGCAGGAGGATCCTGTCCACCTCGCGACAGCCGTCCTCGTCCTCCACGAAGAGCCTTCTCGCGAGGTGGGCCGCGGCCCAGGCGATGCCCGGAAAGCCCAGATAGAGGCTGGCGGTCATCGGCAGGACCGCTGCGGCGTCGATCGCCTGGTCGAGCAGGGCCGTCGCGGTGCCGGCGTGAGCATCGCCCGCGCTGTGAAGAGCCAGGTAGGCGTGAAGAAGGCACTGGCCCGCACGGCCGCTCGCGAGCGCGTTCTCCCAGACAGCGATCCCTTCAGGGACCGGGCGGTCAGGAGCGTGGGTGACTCCTCGGGAGGTGACGGCGGCGATCTCACGGGCCGCGGAAAGTGCCTGAGCGGCGGCTTTGCCCGCGAGCAAGGGGCGCCAGGGAAGGCTCACGAGCGGTGATCATATGCGGGCGGGGCCGTTCTGGCGATTCGTCGAGAGGGGGTCACCACCGCCGCTTGCTTGCTTGGTCCTTTTCCGGACCGAAGAGCCTCTGCCTCGCAGTTGGCTGTGAAAAGATAGAGAACTGTGCTGGAAGGTCACCGAGATCTTCGCTTCGGGTTGCGCCTGATGCTCAAGCGCCCCGGCACGAGCCTGCTAATCGTCGTCATGCTGGCCGCGGGGATCGGCGCCAACACCGCGGTCTTCAGCGTCGTCGATGCCTTTCTCCTGCGGCCCCTCCCGTTCCCGGCTGCGGATCGCCTGGTCGAGGTCGTGTCGGTGCGCGGCGGTAGCGAGATGGGCGTCTCTTACGCGGATTACCTGGACTGGCGCGAGCGGAGCCGAAGCTTCGCGGACCTGGCTTTCTTCCACGCGAACTTCCAGGCCAACATCAGCTTCGCCGGCGGGACCGAGACCGCACAGGGCACGCTCGCGACCTGGAACCTGTTCCCGCTGTTGGGAGTCCAACCGATCCTCGGCCGCTGGCTCCTGCCGGAGGATGACCGGCCCGGGGCGCCATGCGTGGTCCTCCTCAGTCAGAGCCTGTGGGTGGCACGCTTCGCCGCCGATCCGCGAGTCCTCGGCCGCAAGGTGCTGTCAGACGGCGCCGCCTGCAGCGTCGTCGGAGTTATGCCCGCTGCCTTCAGGTTTCCCTCGCAGACGGAGGTCTGGTCATCATACGGGTCGGTCGCCCGTCGCAACTACAACTACCGGATGGTGCGCTACGACTCGGTGATCGGGCGGTTGCGGCCGGGGGTCTCGCTCGCGCAAGCGCGCGAGGATGTCGCCGGTGTGGCCCGGGCGCTGGCCCGAGAGTACCCGCTCGCCAACGAGGGCGTGAGCGCCCGGGTGGTGGGCCTACGGGACGTCTGGGTGGGGGACATCCGGCCGTCGCTGCTGCTGCTGCTCGGCGCGTGCAGTTTTCTCCTGCTCATGACCTGTGCCAACGTGGCCAACCTGCTGCTCAGCCGCGCCTTGGGACGGGAGAGGGAGATCGCGATCCGCATCGCGCTCGGCGCAGATTCGCGACGGCTGGTCCAGCAGCTCACCGCCGAGCATCTGGTCTTCGCCGCCGCGGGCGCAGCTCTCGGACTGGTCTTCGCAGTGCTGGGACTGGCCGCGGTTCGCCGCGCCATTCCGATCGGGCTGCCCTCCTGGGTCGAGCTCGGCGTGGACTGGACGGCGGTGGGCTATACCGCCTGCATCTCTGTCCTGGTCGGCCTGCTCTTCGGGCTGGCGCCGCTGTTGCAGCTCGCGCGAGTGGACCTCACCTCCTCGCTCAAGGAGGGGGAGGCGGCGGGAGGAGGCCGCTCGCGGCGCTTGCTCCGCCACTCCCTGGTCGTCCTCGAGATCGCCCTGGCCCTGGTGCTGCTGGTCGGCGCGAGGCTCATGGTCACGAGCTTCCTGCACTTGCGCCAGGTCGATCCGGGGTTCCGGCCGGCGGGAGTGCTGGTGGCGGATGTCAACGTGTCCGACCGCCCTGGCGAGGTCGCCCCGCGAGCTCGCTACGCACGGCTGGCGCAGGCCGCCGTGGAGCGGGTCGGGCAGCTGCCCGGAGTCGAGTCGGCCGGCGCTGTCGTCAACCTGCCGCTGACCGGCCGGGCCGTCTTGGATCGCTTTGTCGTGACAGTCTTCGGCCAGTCACCGGACGCCCAGAAGCAGAACCCGGTGGTCGATCTTCGGCGCGTCAGTCCCGGCTATTTCAAGACGCTGGGCATAGGGCTGCTGAAAGGGCGGGTGTTCACGTCTGGGGACGTGGCGGGCCAGCCCAGAGTTGCCGTCCTGGGCGAGGAGGTGGCGCGGCGGCTGTGGCCGCACGAGGATCCGATCGGCCGCCGCCTCAAGCTCGGGCCGCCGGCGACGGAGGCTCCATGGTTGACCGTCGTCGGCGTGGTGCGGGACGTGCACCAGGAGAGCCTCGCCGACGGGCCGGGATGTGACCTGTTCGTGTCGATCCTTCAGGTGCCGAGCACATACTTCTCGGTGCTGGCACGGACGAGGAGTCGCCCGGACACGCTGGCCCGCGGTGTCCGGCTGGCGCTCACGGCAACCTCCCCCGAGCTCGGCGTCTCGAGGACGACGACTATGGGGGAGGTCGTCGCCAGCTCGATCTGGGTGCCGCGCCTGTGGGGATGGTTGTTCGGCCTCTTCTCCGTGCTGTCGGTCCTGCTCGCGGCTGCCGGCATCTACGGCGTGATGGCCTCATCGGTCAAGGAGAGGACGCGCGAGATCGGCATCCGCATGGCGCTGGGCGCGCAGCGGCAGGGCGTGCTGGCCCTCATGCTCGGGCACGGCCTCAAGCTGGCGCTGATGGGCGCGGCGCTCGGCCTGGCCTTGACGGCGCTCCTCACGCGGCTGCTGTCGAGCCTCGCCTTCGGCGTGGACGCCGGCGATCCGTGGATCCTCCTCGAGGTCGCCTCCCTGCTCATCGCGGTAATCCTGCTAGCCTCCTGGATCGCCTCCCGGAG
>DATNKH010000452.1:0-7817 GCA_035603475.1 Thermoanaerobaculia bacterium | reverse complement strand
GCGGGCGAATCGCCGCGTGGACCGATGCGCGCCGACGGACAGTCTGACCGCGAGGGAGGCGAGGCGGCGACCGCGCCCTGGCGCCGCGGGTTCGTGGCGATCCTCGCCCTGAGCGCGGGCCTCTACATCCTGGTCGCGATGACCTCCAACTACAACGTGGGCCTTCGCCACCTCCTACCCATCCTCCCCATCCTCTACCTTCCGGCGGCCCTCTGGGCGGCGCACCGGCCCCGCATCGCCATGGCGCTCTTCGCCGCGCTCCTCGCGGAATCGCTCGCCCTCGCGAAGAACAGCTGGTGGCTCGGCCGGCGCGATCCGATGCGCTTCGCGCTCTCGACCGACAGCTGTTACTACCACCAGAACCTGATCGCCCTGCGGGAAGCCGCCGAGCGGCGTGGCCTCGTCCCCTTCCTCGTCCTCGACCCGGCGATCGGCGGACCGCAGCTCGAGCGCTACGTGGGACCTGGGGTGGGCCTCTCGCCGGAGCAGACGCCCCTGGCCGCGGGCTGGTACGCGGTCGGCGCCGCCGCGGAGGTCTGCGTGCCGGCGATCCTGCGCTCGTCGCCCCACGAGATGTACGGCTACCCGCGCTACCGCTCCATCGCCGACCGCTGGCTCCCGGCGATAACCGCGGTCACGCGGCAGGGAGAGGATCGCGGCTTCGCCAGCACCTTCCATCTCTACTACCTCGCCAAGTCCACGGTCCCCGCCGCGCCCGCCCGGCGCCGGTAGGGCCGCGCCAGGCCGCCTCGTTCGACCCAAGTTGACGAGGCAGACGTGCTGTCTTCTGATCTGTGCTAGGATCTGCGCTAAGAGGCAGATCATGAGAACAACCCTGAACCTGGACGACGAAGCGCTCGCCGGGGCCCAGCAGATGGCTCCTGGCAAGACCAAGACCGAGATCATCAACGAAGCCTTGCGAGAATTCGCGCGCCGGCGGCGGCTCCGTGGGCTGCTGAAGTTCGAAGGCAAGCTCCGGTGGGAGGGCGACCTCGACCGGCTCCGGCGCCGGAGCTGATGAGGTTCGGTTGCGAGTCCTGGTGGACACCTCGGCGTGGGTCGATTTCCTGAACGGCCACCCCTCGGCTCATCGTGCGGCGTTGGCGCAGCTGATCGCCGACGAGCATGACCTCTGCACCTGCGGCGTCATCGTCGCCGAAGTGTTCCAGGGTCTGCGCCGGGAGAGAGGCCTGGCCGAGCTGCTGGCGCTCTTCCGTGCTCTGACCTTCCTGGAAGCGCCGGGCATCGATCTCCACCTGCGCGCGGCCGACCTGTACCGCACGCTTCGCCGCCAAGGACATACCGTGCGCTCGACCATCGACTGCCTGATCGCCGTCCTGGCGGAGGAGAACGGCTGCTCGGTGCTGGCCAGGGACCGCGACATCGAGATGCTGCTTGGCAGCGGCCTGGTGCGGGCACGCCTCTTGCCGGTCGAGTCTCAGCGGAGCGAGTAGACGCCGACCGCTACCGGGCGGCCCTGCTGGGAGATCGACCGCCGCCAGCGCCGCGCGCTGCGGCACGCTGCGGCGCAGCCCTGCCGCTGCCCATCGCCCGCCATCGAGCGCTACCGCGGACGCAGCTCCAGCCCGCTGCCCGACCGAGGCTTCTGGATAGCCGGGTCGGGGATTTCCGTCCCGCACCGCCAGTGATTCCAAGAGTCGCTATCTTGGAATCCGATTATGCTAGGATCGGAAGCATGAAGACGACCGTCGATATTCCAGAGAGCGAGCTCCGCGAGGCCATGCGGCATACCGGCGCCAGGACCAAGCGCGAGGCGGTGGTGACCGCCCTTTCCGAGTTCAATCGTCGGCGCCGCCTGCAGCGGCTGGCGGCGAGCTTCGGAACCCTCGACGAGTTCATGACCCAGGAGGAGCTCGGCCGCATGCGGGAGGAGCGGTGACCGCGAGCCGGCGGTTCCTCGTGGACACCTCTGCTTGGATCGAGGCGCTGCGGACGAGCGGCGACCCGGCAGTGCGGGCCAGGATCAGCGTCCTCACCGCAGACGACCGGGTGGTCCTCTGCGATCAGGTGCGGCTCGAGCTCTGGAACGGTGCCCGCAGCACCGCAGATCACCGCCTGTTGCGCAATCTGGAGCAGCAGCTAGAGATTGTTCCCACCTCACCCGAGGTTTGGACGCTGGCCTGCGACTACGCACGCACGGCACGCGACCAGGGTCTTACTTTGCCCGCCGCCGACCTTCTGATCGCTGCCTGCGCCAACTATCACGGCTTGGGCCTCATCCATCAGGACGCCCATTTCGAGCGACTCGCCAAGATCACAGCCAATCCAGCTTGATCTGTCACAGGTGCCGGCGCGCCGGCCGCGATGGCGTCAGCTGCGAAGGCGACCTAGCCGGGCGGGAAATCCGGCCTCGAAGGGTGAGTAACAAAAGGTGCATACATCTCTGAGGATTCGGGCAGAAGGACCGACAGAAGGTCCTTTGTAACAGTATCGTGGCCCGAGGCCTATTCGGGACTCTCGTCCGCGAGATTTAGAACGTTGCGTCCAGGATGACCAGAGAGTTCACCCTCTCGACGGCGAGCGCCAGGACCTATCGCTCGGCCACTCCCAAGCTGACGGCTCGGGGCAGCACTGCGGCGTTGCGTGCCTCGCAGATACGCAGGCATTGCAGGCTGTCGAGGTCTGGAAGTGCCACGCCGCGTGCGAGACCGGAGCGTACTTCCTGGACGACACCAGCAGGCACCGAAACTTCGCCGTAGAAGTCAGGCAGGAGCTGCAGGATGCCGAGCTGAAAGAGATATTGCAGGGGCGAAGTGTCAGCGATGACCTCAGGCATTCGCCAGATCCCGCCGCAGGTCGTCCTCCGAGTGGCGGAACGTCGCAACACCGTAGTCCGCGAGGCGGACCACGAACAGAGGCTTCGGGATCCCGGCCAGCTCGGCAGCCGCGCCCGCGGACAGCCGCCCCAGCTCGAAGAGCTTGACGGCGGCGGCCATTCTCAGCTCTTCACCCATCTCTGCCGCGGAGACGCGAAGGGCGAGCAGCGAGTCCTCCGGGATGTCGAGCAGGATCTGGCTCATTGGACTCCTCTCGCGGGGGGTGGTGCAAGGACCGACAGCTCCTCCCCAAGAGCGACGTGTACCGCAGCCGGTCGAGTTGGCCTTCTTTCTTGGAGGCAACCTGTCTGCCTCGAGCGCTCGCCCAATTGGTGCCGAGAGGGCTCACCGGACGATCTTGCCGAAAGACCTCAGACTCGCATCCAACGGCGGATGCTACGTCTGGTCGCCGAGCCGCGCGGCCAGCCAGTCCGTCACCACTTCGACCAGCCAGGCGCGGCAGGCGCTGAAGGCGTGATCGCCTTCGGGGTGGCGGCGCCATTCGATGTTCGGGAGGGCGGCGGCGAAGGCGGTGTAGTGGGAGGGCGGGAACAGCTCGTCGCGGTCCGCCGTGACGAGCAGGAGCTGCCGTTGCGCCAGCGCGCCGAGGTGCCCTCCGAGGTCCTCCAGGCGCCGCCACTGCGCGAGGAGATCTTCGCCGGAGACGCCGCGCAACATCAGGGCGAAGTCCTCCGCCATCTGCCGGGGAAAATCGAAGGCCTGCGGGTCCACGACCGGGCAGAGGGCCGCCAGGGCGCGGACGCGCGGATCGGCGGCGCCGTGGAGGAGCACCGTGTGTCCCCCGAGGCTCGCGCCGATCAGGGCCAGCCGGTCCGGATCGACGGACGGCTGCGCCAGCGTCCAGTCGACGGCTGCCCGGGTGTCGTCGACCAGGCCGCCCATCGAGTAGGTCCCTCCGGATCCCCAGGAGCCGCGGGGGTGAAAGCAGAGGCAGTTCCAGCCGCGGTCGCGCAGGCGGTAGGCGAGATCCAGGTGCTTCTCGACACCGGGCACACCATGCAACAGGACCGCCGTGGGACGGGGCGCCTGGCCGGCGCCCCGGTAGAAAGCGCCGAGGAGCTGGGCGCCGGAGGAGTCGAAGGTCACGCCATCCACACCCGCCGCGAAGCTAGTCATGCCGCCCCTCCAGTTCCCCGCCCACCGCCGCCTCCAGGCCGGCGTGGCGTAGCGCATGAAGTCGCGATAGTAGGAGAGCGCACCGGGCTGGTCGTCGTCGTAGTGGCCGGTGAGGGTGAGGATGGGCGCCGACATTCGGGCGTACTGCGCCGTCGGCCCAGGCCCGAGCATGAGGCGGGACTAGGCTCCCGCCGCCATGGCCCCGGACGGCTGCGCCAGTTCTTCGAGCAGGGCCATGGCCTTGGCCAGCGGCCCATCGCGCTCGAGGTCGTTGACCCGCGCGGCACCCTCCAGGTCGCGCAACGCGGTCAGTGCGATCCCGCGCCGGCGTTCGGGCTCGGCATACGCTGAGGCCTCCCGCACTGCCTTTTCATATTCCTCCAACCCCAGCTCGTAGCGCCTGGCCATCATGGCGATCAGGGCGAGATCGAAAAGGACCCAATTGTCTTGCGGTGCGATCGACAGCGCGTCGAGGCTCGAACGCATGGCCTCGTCATATCGGCCGACCAGTGCCTGGGCCAAGCTCAGATCGGTGAGGTCCTGAGGATCGGGCTGGGTGAGCGACTCCAGCGCTTTCGCGACCTCGTGCAGGATGGCCTCGCCTTCCCCCCGCCTGCCGGCAAGGAGGAGGCAGGCCCCCAGCAGGACCTTCGCGTTATGCGAGTCCGGAAGGCTTGCCACCGCTTGCTCCAGCACGGACACGGCCTCCGGCAATCGCTCGAGCAGTCGCAGCGACCAGCCCTTCCCGACATGCGCGGTGAGGTTGCCTGCGGCGCGTTGGGCCCGCGAGCTCTCGAACGCCTCGAGCGCGGCTGCGAACTCCCCCGTCCCGAGCTCGATGAGCCCGAGCGTCCCCAGCGCCCAGGCATATTGGCCGCTGGTCAGCGTGAGCGCCCTCTCGATCTTCGCACGCGCCTCACGGTAGCGGCCCTGGGCCCGGAACAGCTCCCCCAGGCTGGCCACGGCGAAGGCTCCCTTGGGGTCGAGCTCTACCGCGCGTTCCAGGGCCGTCTGCGCCTCCCCCAGGCGGCCGAGAATGCGCAGCACCTCGCCGCGGATGCTGTGAGGCGCTGCCATCTCCGGCTGCAACTGAACGGCGCGGTCGAGCGATGCCAGTGCGTCCTGCCAGCCGCCGCGCAGACGTAGCACCTCGGCCCGGGCGACCAACGCATCGGCCTCCTCTGCGGGCGGCGGCCCCAGCGCCAGGGTGCGCTCCACCGCCTGAAGCGCCTCGTCGTGACGATTCAGCACCAGCAGTGCCTGAGCCCGCCGCGCGTTCGCGTAGGCATCGCTCGGATCCAGCTCGATCGCCCGCTCGAGCGCCGCCAGCGCGTCCTGCGGCCGCTGCAGGGCCAGCAGCACGTCGCCGCGGAGCGCCTGGGCAAACGGATCTGCCGCCTGCAGCTCCACGGCTCTGTCCAGAGCGACCAGGGCGTCGTCCAAACGGCCCAGGCGCCGCAGGACATCGCCGCGATCGGCGTGGACGGAGGCATTGCCCGGGTCCAGCGCCACGGCCCGGTCGAGCGCTGCGAGCGCCTCCTCGAGCCGGCCCAGACGCCGCAGGGTGTCTCCGCGGCGGGTGTGGATTGAGGCATCGTCAGGGTCCAGCGCCACCGCCTGGTCCAGCGCCGCGAGCGCCTGCTCCAGGCGGCCCAGCCGCCTGAGCACCGCACTCTCGACGAAGAGAGCAAAGAGGTACTTCGGGTCCAGCTCGATGGCGCGGTCCGCCGCGGTGAGAGCCTCCTCGAGCCGGCCGCTGGCCCAGAGGATGCCGGCGCGGGTGCCGTGGGCGAACGCCAGCTGCGGCCTCGAAGCGATGGCTCGATCCAGGATCTCGAGCGCTTCGTCGAACCGCCCGAGCTGGCGCAGCACCTCGCCGCAGCCTGCCATCCAGATGGCGTTGCCCGGATCCAGGGCCACTGCCCGCTGCAGCGACTCGAGAGCCTCGGCGAACCGGCCGAGCAGGTGAAGCACCTGCCCGCGGGCAGCCAGACCGAAGGCGTAGTTAGGATCCAGCGCCACGGCCCGGTCCAGGACCTGAAGCGCGTCCTCTACGCGCCCCAGCTCCAGCAGCGCCGCTCCCTTGGTGCCCAGGGCGAGGGGGTAATCGGAATCCTGCTCCACGGCCGCGATCGCCTCATCGTACTTACCCATCAGGCGCCAAGCATCGCCCAGCGCGATCCGGGCCTCGCGGTCATCGGGTCTGAGCCGAACGGCAATGCGGAAGGCCTCGATCGCCTCCGGCTGCCGCGCCTGCTCCATGAGCCGGTATCCGGCCTGGAGATAGCAACTGCCCGCCTCCGCGGCCGGGCCCGACCGCTCCAGCGCTATCGCCAGATTCAATTCCCCTTCCGGCGCCTGGGGCTCCTTCTTGACCGCTTCCTGCAAGAGCTCTCTGGCCTTGCCGAGGTCGTTGTCCTGCAGCGCCAGCACTCCAAGGTAGAGGAATGTCTCGTAGCTCTGGTCGCCGGTCTCGCGTGCCTGCGTGAGCGCCTCTCGGGCTTCGTCGAATCGCCCCGCCTCGTAGAGCGCGGCCCCGTAGGCGAGGTGTGCCCAGGCCGGCTTGTCCCCGGCGGGTCCCTGCATGAACAACGTGATCGCCGAGGCGAAGCTGGCATCGGCCTCGGCCGCTTCTCCACTGCGCTGCAGGATGCGTCCTTCCAGCACTCTCAGCGCGCCGCGGTACCACGCCAGACGCTGCGGCTCCGTCGTCGTGTCCGCCGTGCCACCCTCCAGGGCCGCCTTGATCCTTGCCACCGCATCTCTCGCCTCTCCGACGTGCCCGATGCGCAGCTCCCGCCGCGCGTCGTCAAGACGCCGGATGACCTCCTCGGTACGGCCGGCGGCGCTCGTGAACTGGACCAGGTTGCTGCTGCCGCCGATACCGCCCGCATCGCCGGCGCTCAGATCCTGCCCGGCGGTCTCGGTCTTCTGGCTCATGACGTGGCCCATTATCCGATCGGAGGCTGCTGCATCCGAGAGCTCGGACCCGCTGGAGCCGGACGCTCGAAGTAATTGCGGACCGCTCTCTCGAGCCGGGGGATGTCTACGAACTGCTTGATCCGGCAGTACCACGCTGCGTTCAGGACGTCGGCCGGCGTGATGACACGTAGGTGATCTGGCAATCCGAGCTCTCCTTCAGGCGTCTCGGCGGCGTCTCGCCACCCGTTGGAAATGCTTTTCGCGTTGCTCCAGTCCTGGTCCACGGAGTACACGGCTCCCATGTGGAAGATCCTGAGGGCAGCCAGCGCGGCGTCCGCGAAGCGCTCCAGCTTCTCGACCTCCTCGGCGGGCAGGCTGTCGCCGCTCGCCGGCGAGCTCTGCCATCCCGTCCGGAAACCGTCCAAGAAATCCTTGCCAAGGGTTTCGTCCTTGTCGAGCCCGCGCAGGACCCGGAAGATCACGACGGCACGCGCGGTCTCCTCGATCGAGAGCCGCAGGTGGATGGCGGCCAGCAGATAGGCGGGGCCCGTCATGCACGTGGCAAAGGCATCGGCATACAGGACGTCGGGCTCCGGTACCTGCTGGCCCTCCCACACGCCGGGGAGGGCTTCCTCGATCCGCCCCTTGATGGTCGCCTGGTACCTGCCCTTGGACTGGCGGGCAAACTCGAAGCCCGTCAGCGGCATGGCCCAGACGCTCCACTCGAGGAAGCGCAGCCCGATCATGCTCGAGAGCGTTCGCGCTATCGCTCCCCTGACGGAAGGGACGGTCACGGCCCAGGAGTCGACAGCCCTCCGCGAGTACCACTTCACGAGGTGGTCGGCCACCGCGAAGAGCCAGGGGGCCACGCCCTTGTCCCTCAGCGCCAGGCCTCCCATCAGCTCGACGATCTCGCCGACC
>DATNKH010000451.1:0-3529 GCA_035603475.1 Thermoanaerobaculia bacterium | reverse complement strand
CCCTCGGGGGGGGCGGCGGCGGCGATCCGGCGCGGGCCGCCGCGGCGGCGCGCAACGCATCGACTTGCACCCCCCGCCCGTCATCCTCGACGTCGATGAGCACCTCGCGGGCGGTGGCGTGTGCGGCGAGGCGCAGCGTGCCGCTCTCGTCCTTGCCGCCGCGGCGGCGCTCCGCGGGCTCCTCGATGCCGTGGATGATCGCGTTGCGCACCAGGTGTCCCAGCGCCTCGCCGGCCAGCTCGAGCAGCGCCTTGTCGATCGCCGTGTCGCCGCCTTCCACCAGCAGGCGGACTCTCTTGCCCTCCTGCGCGGCGGTGTCGTGGACGATGCGTCCGAGCTGCCGGAAGACCGAGCCCAGCGGCACCATGCGCAAGCGCAGCACTCCTTGCTTCAGATCTTCGAGCACGCCTTCCAGGCGCTCATGGGCCTCGTCGGCCTCGCTCCAGGCAGCCCGACCCTCCTCGCCGCCGCGGCGCAGCGGGCGAGTCTGCGCCAGCGCCACGGCGAGGCGGCTGCGGGCGATCACCATCTCGGCCAGGAGGTCGACCAGCGAATCGAGGGTGGCGAACGGGATGCGCACGCCGCTGCCCGGCTCGGCCCCGGCTCCCCCGGCCGGTGGGGCGGGGGCGGCCGGGCCGGCAGTCGACGGCGCGTCGGCGGCTCGACCCCTTGGCTGCGCCACGCCCGCCGTGCCCGCCGCATCCATCGCTTCCATGGAGCCAATTGCGCCCGCCGCGGCTGGCGTACCGCCCCCCACGACCGACTTCAGCAGAGCCCGCAGGCGGTCGTGAGCGGCGAGCAGACGCTGCAGCCGCGGACGCCGCGCTTCGAGATCCCCGACCAGGTCCTCCATGGCATGGGCCGCGGCCTGCAGGTCGCCCAGCCCCATCATCCCGGCGTTGCCCTTCAAGGTGTGCAGCTCGCGCCGGACGCCGTCGACCAGATCCCGCACGCCGCCGGGCGCCGCCGCTGGCGCCGCGAGCAGCAGCTCTTCCAGCCGCTCGAGCCGCTCCTGGGCCTCGGACTCGAAGTCGCGCAGCAGCTCGTCCGTGTGCGGTACCACCACTGCCTGTCCTCCTTCTCTCCGCAGGCCGGCCCCGCGCGGGGTGTTACCGTCCGGACCGGGAAGGCTCTCCCTCTCGCACGCACCAGGCGATACGTCTCCTGCCGCTTCTGCCACCGCCACCGCTTCTGCGGCTCCGGCGGCTCTCGGCGAAGCCAGGAGGAGCACTGCGGCTGCTGCGTGCAACGAGTGACCGCATGATATCGGCTTTGTCGAGCGGCGGCGACGCTTCAGGCGCCGGTTCTGTCGAGGAAGTCTGACCCACTACCCCAAGCTTCGGTGCTGAAGGTCAGACGAAATCGCCGCGTATACTCTTCCTGTGTTGCCTGGAGGAATCGATCGCATCGGGGTGGAGGAGACCGGTGCGCTCCGGATCGAAACCTTGCGGACCTCGGAGTGCGCTCGCCGCGGGCTCGTGCCGGCGCGGCCGGTGCTGTCCGCGGCATGCGGGCTGCCGGCGGTCCTTGCGGTACTGCTGGCTGCCCTCCAGATCGCGCCACTCGCGGCGGCCGTGGGTGCCTGGAGCTCCCTCGGGCCGGACGGCGGGGCGGTCGGGGCGGTGGCGGTGGCGCCGTCGGACCCGCGGGTGGTCTATGCCGGCGCCAGCCACGGCGGCGTGTTCAAGAGCGTCGACGGCGGCATCACCTGGGCGGCTGCCAGCCGCGGCCTGCTCGATGACCGGATCGTGGCTCTCGCCGTCGATCCTCGGCACCCTGCCGCGGTCTATGCGGCTGCCTTCACCGGCGTCTTCACCAGCATCGACGGCGGCGACAGCTGGACGGCCACGCCCCTGTCGTTCCCCGACGACGGCCAGGACAACCTGGTCAGCCTGGCGCTCGATCCCACCCGTCCAGGGACGGTCTACGCCGGCACAGTGTCCGACGTCTGGAGGTCCGGCGACGGCGGCCGCACCTGGCACATCGTCCTCTCGGTGGGCGACGGCTTCACCATGCAGGTCACGGCCGACCCGGGCCGCGGCCGGATGCTCGCTTTCATCTTCCGCGCCGAGGGGTTCAGCCTGTTCGCCAGCCGCAACCACGGGATCACCTGGTCCGACCTCTCGGCCGGCGTGCCGCCACCGGTCGTGCCGCCGCCGCAGACCGGCGGGCTGACCGCCTGGCAGGTCGTCGCCGACCCCGCTCCCGGAGGGCCGCTCTACCTGGCATACGAGTTCGCCCTGAACACCGGCACCACACCCGGGCCGCTCACCGCTGCCGTGACCTACCGCAGCCTCGACGGCGGCCATAGCTGGCACGTCGCGGGACCGGGGGGCTATCCGCTCGCGGCGGGCCCCGCGCACGTCGTCTATGCCGGCGGCTACCGCAGCGTCGACGGCGGCCGCTCCTGGCTGGCGATCGCCGCGCCGCCCGACGCCGTGCTGACGTTGACCGCCGGCGATTCGCCGGACACCGTCTACGCCGGCGCCGCCAACCGGGGCGTCCTGCGCAGCGTCGACGGCGGCACTACCTGGCAGGTCAGCGACGCCCACCTGCGGGCCGCGGCGGTGATGGCGCTGGCCGTCGATCCCACGGACCCGGCGCGGCTCTATTCCTACGCCAACGGCGAGGGGCTGTTCGTCAGCCGCACCGGTGGCGGCCACTGGCGCGGCGCCCCCGCCGCGGGCGCCGGCGTGCCTCCCGCCCTGGGCGCCGTGACGCTCGCCATCGACCCGATCGCCACCGGGACCGTCTACCTGGGGTCGCTGACGGGCTTGATGAAGAGCACCGACGCCGGCGCCCATTGGGCGCAGCTGCAGCCCCAAGGCGGCGCCTGCTTCCTTGTCGCCTCGCTGGTCGTCGACCCGTCGTCGCCAGCGACCCTGTACGCGACCGGCGAGATCGCCACCTCGTGCTCCTCCTCCGGGACCTTCGAATGCAGCTCGTTCAAGAGCCTCGACGGCGGCGTCACCTGGGCGTGCCTGGGGGTCGATCTCTTCCGGATCGTCGCCGCCCCGTCGTCGCCGGCGACGCTGTACGGGCTCGGTCCGACCGGCTCAGGCGACGCCCCGCAGCCGCTCTACCGCTCCATCGACCGCGGCATCACCTGGGTAGTGGTCGACGCCGCGCTGCCGGACCCGCTCCACCAGGTCCTGACCCTGCTGGTCGATCCGACCGACGAGCAACGGCTCTTCGCCGGTACCGGCAGCGGCGAGGTCTGGCGCAGCATCGACGGCGGGCAACACTGGACCGAGGCGGACCGCGGCCTGCCGGCGGCGGGAGTGCCGCTGCTGCTCGCCCTCGATCCCCTGAGCCCGGAGACGATCTACGCCGCGGCCAGCGAGCTCGGCGTCTATCGCAGCCGCGACGCGGGGGCCACCTGGCATCCGCTGCTCGCCGGGCTGCCGCCGCTCGATGGGCCGCCCTTCGACGTCGAGCTCTACAACCAGCTGGTGGCCGATCCCCTGCATTCCGGCACGCTCTACTTGGCCACCGACATCAATGGCGTCCTGAGCTATACGGCACCGTA
>DATNKH010000450.1:0-5667 GCA_035603475.1 Thermoanaerobaculia bacterium | reverse complement strand
TCGCCGGCAGGCAGAGAGCATCTACCCGGGCCACCCGCTGTTGCGCGACCCCCCGCCGCCTCCGCCGAGAGCTCGGTAGGCTTCGGTCCAAGCTGGTGCCGGTCGAGGGCCGCGATCGCGGCACGCGCCTCCGCCTCGGCCTCCACCCACTCGCCACGAAGTCCTCCGCGGACTCGCGTTAGAACCCTCGCCCCAAGGGAGGTAAGGGGGAGATCCGCCGCCACGGCCCGGCCGGACGGGCAATGACCCGGGGAGCGAGCCACTGAGCACTACCAACGGGACTTGTGCGTTCCCGTCTCGGCGGGCTAACATGAAGCAATGGCACCTGCTCGACGCTCGATCCTGGAGCCCGCGAAGAAGGGCACCCGTTCGGCCAAGGCATTCCGGATGGCAGCGAAGAAGGTCACGGCGGCCAAGGTCGTCAAGGCGAAGGCGCCGGCGAAGAAGGGCGCCTCTGCCAAGAGGACGACCAGGACCTAGCGGGAACCCTCCGCCACCGGTGGGGTGACGCCCGGCGACTCACCTCCGGAGCGCCGGCAACGCTCGTGAACCGGACCGTTGCGATCACGAGCCTCGGCCGATATGCCGGCAAGATCTTACGAGAGGCAAGTCTTCCTCAATTGTCCCTTCGATCCCGAATTCCAGGCGATTCGCGACGCTATAACGTTCGCGGTGTTCGACTGTGGATTCCGTCCCCGTTCAGCCATGGAGGTCGAGGACGCCAGCCAGGTCAGGATCGACAAGATCTTCGACATCATCCGAGACTGCAAGTTCGGGATCCACGATATCTCGCAGACCGAAGCTGATGTCCAGAGCGGGCTGCCACGCTTCAACATGCCTCTGGAGCTCGGGATGTTCCTCGGGGCCAAGCGATATGGGCAGGACAGGCAGAAGAGGAAGATGTGCCTGATCCTGGATCGAGAGCGGCACCGCTACCAGGCATTCATCTCTGACATCGCCGGTCAGGACCTTCGTTCTCACCAGGGACAGCCGCTGCAGGCGATAGGGATCGTTCGCGACTGGCTGCGCAGCGTCCGTCCCCAGGTCAGTATCCCAGGCGGGAGGGCGGTGGCAGGGAGATATGAGAGGTTTAGCCAAGACCTCCCCGCAATGTGCGCCCAGTTGAGGCTAGCGCAAGAGGATCTCACCTACATCGACTACACCTGGTGTGTGTCCGAGTGGCTCAAGACCAACAGCGCCTGAGCCCAGGAAGGTCGGGCCGGCGAACCTTTCGCCGGCTGACTTCCCGATGTCCGGGAACCGATCGCCGAAGGGCCGGTGGCCGCAGTGCGATGAAGGAGGGCCGTGGCGGCGGATCTCCCCCTTGCCGACCTTGGGGCGAGGCCCCCGAAGTCTTCTGCGGACTCGCGTTAGAACCCTCGCCCCAAGGGAGGTAAGGGGGAGATCCGCCGCCACGGCCCGGCCGGACTGGCATGCCTCGAGCAAGGGGACGCTGACGCCGACGCACGGCTGGGAGCAGGCGTCGGCGCCGTCTGGTAGACTAGGCAGCCTCGAACGGCGGCGCCTGCCTGCCGCGGGAACCCGTTGCCCAAGAACCGCACTCGCCGTGAGATCGCCGCACCCGACCTCGGGGATTCGCCGGTCGCCGCGGATTCGTTAGCGCCTGATGACTTCGCGCCCACTGACCCTGCCGCTCCGGTCCTCGGATCAGCACCCGCGCCAGCGCCTGCGTCGGCGCCGGGCCCCGCGCCGGTCCCCGTCCTCTCCGGGGCCGTGCGTCCTGTGCCGATGGGCCAGGTGACGCTGGCCGAGGAGGGGCTGGACACCCTCTTCGGCACCCAGGACGAGAACCTGCGCCGCATCGAGCGCACCTTCGACGTCACCGTCGCGGCCCGCGGCACCGAGCTGCAGATCCTCGGCGAGCCGGAGCGGGTGACGGTCGTCGAGCGGCTGCTGAACGACCTCTCCACGGTGTCGCAGCGAGGCTACCGCTTCCGTCCCGGCGACGTGCAGACGGCCATCCGGGTGCTGTCGGAGGACCCCGAGACCTCGCTGGTCGAGTTCTTCCTGCCCGAGGGGCTGCTCGCCTCGGTGCGGCGGCTGATCACGCCGCGCAGCATCAAGCAGCAGCTCTACCTCAAGGCCATGGCCGAGGTCGACCTGACGATCACCATCGGCCCCGCCGGCACCGGCAAGACCTATCTCGCGGTGGCGATGGCCGCCGCCGCGCTGTTCGAGAAGCGGGTGCGGCGCATCGTCCTGGCGCGCCCGGCGGTCGAGGCGGGCGAGAAGCTCGGCTTCCTGCCCGGCGACCTCGCCGAGAAGGTCAACCCGTACCTGCGGCCGCTGCACGATGCGCTGCACGACATCATCGGCTACGACAAGGTGGGACGCATGATGGAGCGCGGCATCATCGAGGTGGCGCCGCTCGCCTTCATGCGCGGCCGCACCCTGAGCGACAGCTTCATCATCCTGGACGAGGCGCAGAACACCACCACCGAGCAGATGAAGATGTTCCTCACCCGCATCGGCTTCAACTCCAAGGCGGTGGTCAACGGCGACATCACCCAGGTCGACCTGCCGCAGGGACGGCAGTCTGGTCTGCGCGAGGCGCAAGAGGTGCTGGCGGGGGTCAACGGCATCAAGTTCTTCACCTTCGACCAGCGCGACGTCGTCCGCCACTCTCTCGTGCAGCAGATCGTCACCGCCTACGATCAGTTCGACCGGGTGAAGAAGGAACGCGACGAGGCGCGGGCCGTCCCGCCGCCCGCGCCGCCCGCCGGAACGGCCTGAACGGCCGGAACGGCCTGAAACGGCTGGTACGGCCGGACAGCCAATCGGCACGGCCGGAGAGGCCGAACAGCCTGAAGAGCCTGAGCGGCCCTGGCGGCGAGAGCCGCGAGAGCCCCCGAGAACGGCCGGGAAGCCGCGAGATCGGCAGCCGCATCGAACCATGAGCGCCACCAAGCCTCCAGCACCCCGCATCCAGCTGCTGCCAGCCTTGCGGACCGGCTTCTGGCGCCGCTGGCGGCCGCGCGGGGTCTGGCGCCGGCTGCTCGAGCTGCCCTGGGTGTGGGTGGTGCTGCTGGCGGCGGCGGGAGGGGCCGCGCTGACGCCGGGAGGCGTGCTCGCGCCGATGCTCTCCACGCGCCTCGCCCCGGGGGGCGTCGCCGGCCGCGACTACGTCGCCTCCCGCGACCTGATGCTCTACGACGACGCGGCCACGCGCGCCAAGCGGGAGCAGGCGCGCGAGCGGGAGCTGCCGGTCTACGACTTCGATCCCGGGGTGCAGGCGCTGCGCGACGCCCAGCTCGGGCAGCTCTTCGCCGCCGGGCGCCAGCGCCTGCCCGCGGCGCGCACCGAGGCGGCGCGCGCGGCGCTGGTGCGCGACCTCGCGTCCAGAGCGAAGCCGGCCGGCAGCGAGGCCGGTGCGGGCGGTGCGTCCAGGGCACCCGGGCCGGCCGAGGCGTCGCGAGCCGGCGCGGAAGCGCTGAAGATCGCTCCCGAGCAGGTCGCGGTGCTGCTGCGCCATGGCTTCTTGGCCGAGACCGAGGAACGCCTGCGCGGCGCCCTGGACGAGACCCTGCGGCGCGGCGTCGTCGAGAACAAGGCGCTGCTGCTCGACAACCGCATGACGGGCATCGTGCTGCGCAACCTGGCCAACGGCTCGGAGCGCGTGCAGGTCAACCTCTTCGACCACCTCGGCTACCCGGACGAGGCGCGCGACGTCCTCGAGTCGGAGATGCGCGGCTGGAGCGGCTTGACCGCCGCCGAGCGCCGCCAGCTGGTCGACTTCCTGGCCGCGAACCTGTCGCCCAACCTGCACCTGAACCGCAGCGAGACGCTCGCCCGCCGCGACCTGGCGGAGGCCGCCGCCGGCCAGGTGTACGTGCAGATCCGCAAGGGACAGGTCATCGCCCGCAAGGGCGACGTGATCGACGACTCCAAGGCGCGGCTGATCGAGCTGATGAGCGGCCGCGACTCGTCGCGCTCGCGGCTGCCGGAGCTCGCCGGCACGCTGCTGCTGCTCGGGCTGGCGGCGGCGGCGCTGTGGCTGGGGCTGGCAGGCGAGCGGGTGGCCGATCACAGCCGCCGGCGACTGTTCGCCGAGAGCGCGCTACTGCTCACCGCCGCGCTGCTCGGCGCCCGGGTGGGGCTGCTCCTGGCCAGCGGGCTCAGCGCGTCGTTCCAGCTGCCGCCGTTCAACGCCTGGCGCGGCTACGTCCTGGCGCTGCCCTTCGCGGCCCTGCCGCTGTCGGCGGCGCTGCTGCTGCGGCGCCACGTCGCGCTGGTGCTGGCGGTGCTGTTCAGCCTGCTGGTCGGGCGGCTGGCGATCGAGGGCGAGCCGCTGGGGGTGGCGCTCTACGTCTTCGCCGGTTCGCTGGCCGCCATCTTCGCCGTCGACCGCCTGCAGTTCCGCCAGCGCCTGGTGATGCCGCGCGCCGGCCTGGTGGTCGGCGCGGTGAACGTGCTCCTGGCGCTGATCCTCTCCGCCCTGGGCGGCGAGACGAACCTGCTCACCATCGGCTTCGAGGTGGTCTGCGCCTTCGCCGGCGGGCTGCTGGCGGCGGCGGTGGCAAGCCTCGCGGTGCCGGTTCTCGAGCCGGTCCTGGGTATCACCACCGACATCAAGCTGGTCGAGCTGTCGAACACCAACCTGCCGCTGCTCCGCCGCCTGGCCTTCGAGGCTCCCGGCACCTTCCAGCACTCCCTGATGGTCGCCAACCTGGCGAAGGAAGGGTGCGAGGCGATCGGCGCCGATGCCGTGCTGGCCTACACCGGCGCCCTGTACCACGACCTCGGCAAGGTCTTCCGCTCCGAGTACTTCATCGAGAACCAGCGCCCGGGGCAGAACCGTCACGACCGCCTGCTGCCTTCGATGAGCGCGCTCATCCTGGTCAACCACGTGAAGGAAGGGGCCGAGCTGGCGCGCCGGCATCATCTGCCGCAGGTGATCGTCGATGCCATCGAGCAGCACCACGGCACCCGCCTGATGCGCTTCTTCTACAACCGAGCGCTCGAGCTGAGCGGCCCCGAGTCCGGCGAGGTGCGCGAGGCCGACTACCGCTACCCGGGGCCGCGCCCGCGCAACAAGGTGATGGCGGTGCTGATGCTGGCCGACGCCGTCGAGGCGGCCAGCCGCACCCTGACCGACGCCACGCCGGCCAAGCTGCGCGGCCTCATCCAGACCCTGTTCGACGACTGCCTGCAGGACGGCCAGCTGGATCGCACCGACCTCACGCTCTCCGACCTCCGGGCGGTCTCCGAGGCTTTCCTGCGGGTGCTCTCGACGATCTTCCATCGACGGGTGGACTATCCGGGCTTCGACTTCAACGCCGGCACCAGGCGCGAGAAGCGGCCGCTGTCGGGCGCCATCAGGATCTCGTAGTGGCAGAGATCGCCTTGCTGAACCCGAACCGCTACTCGGAGGTGTCGGCGCGGCGGCTGCGGCCCTGGCTGGAGCGGGTCCTGCCGGAGCTGCTCCGAGAGCGGCCCCTCGGCGCCCTCAACTCCCTCGGCGCCCTCGACGCCCTCAACTCCCTCAACTCCCTCAACGCCCTAAGCGTTGGCGTGCGCTTCGCGGGCGACCGCGCCATGCGGCGGGCCAACCGCCAGTTCCGGGGCAAGGACCAGACCACGGACGTGCTGTCGTTCCCCGGCGACGGCGCCCACCTGGGCGACATCCTCATCTCGGTGCCGCAGGCG
>DATNKH010000449.1:0-2348 GCA_035603475.1 Thermoanaerobaculia bacterium | reverse complement strand
TCAGCGCTCTCGAGATGGAGCGCGCTGTCGAACTGCCAGCCGGCGGGCAGACGCAGGCTGGCGCGGATCGGGATCTCGGTGGCGGCGCGGCCCACCGGGTAGACCAGGAGGTCGTGCCAGTCGACGATCGCGAGATGCGGTGTCGCGTTCGGGGTCTCGCCGTAGCCGCTGCCGAAGGCCGCCGGCGGCGACAGGTAGTCGAACGCCACCGCCACGGCGTCGGCGCCGTCCGGCACCTCGACCCGGAAGACGAACATCTCGAGCGGGTCGCGGCGCCAGGGCAGCCTCCTCCCCAGGGCGGTGACGGTGAGGCCGGCCAGCTCGCTGATCGGACCGGTCGGCGTGTGCTCGCCCTGGATCCACTTCGGATAGGCGAGCGCGAGCGGCCCCGGCGCGGCGGGGATGACCAGCTGCGAGTGGAAGATGCCGCGCGGCGCGTCGCTGGCGTCCACCAGCAGCTCGATCTGCTTCGCGATGGCGCCCGCTGCAGTGGAGGCCGCTGCGCCGGCAGCCGATCGCGGCATGGAGAACGTCGCCAAGACAGCGGCGAAGCAGAGGGCGCGGAACAGGAAGGCTCCGGTGCGCGGCATCGCGTCGACTTCTCCTCGTGGTCTGCTCGACGGTCGGCGGTGGAGGCGAGGGCGATCGTAGCAGGTCTTCAGCCGCGAAGTCCGGGTGCGGTCGAGCATCCAATCGACCGGCGATGGTGCCTCCGCTCCGGGCCGCGTCGTGTAGACTTTGCGGTCTGGAATACGGCACCACGATGCACGGCGCAACCCGGCCACACGGCCCAGCCGTAGCGGATGGTCATCGGCACGTCCCGATGCCAGGTTGGAGGTCACCATGGCGGAGCCCCAGTCTGTCGAATCGAGGTCATCGGAGGCTCCGGCGCCTGCGGCGGCTTCGACCGCAGCGGATTCACCGGCCGCCGCGGCGGCGCCCGCCGCTCCGCTGCCGCCGGGCGCCGCCGGCTTGCCGCTGCTCGGCGAGACGCTGCCCTTCCTGAAGGACGGCTTCGGCTTCGTCGCCAGCCGCACGGCTCGCCACGGGCCGATCTGGCAGACGCGGATTCTCGGCCGCCGGACGGCGGTGCTGGCCGGGCCGGACGCCAGCGGCCGTTTCATCGATTCCGAGGTGCAGCGCGCCGGGGCGATGCCGCCGCACGTCCAGGAGCTGTTCGGCGGCAGCAGCCTGCCGCTGCTGGACGGCGATCCGCATCTCTCCCGCAAGACCTTCATCCTGCAGGCGTTCACCCGCGACGCGCTCGCCGGCTACCTGCCGGTGATCGAGCGCATGGTGGCGGAAGCCCTCGAGCGCTGGTCGGCGCTGAAGGAGATCGCCTGGATCCCGGAGCTCAAGCGCCTGTCGATCGAGGTCATCTGCGCCACCGTGATGGGGATCCCGCCGGGCGCCGAGACCGAGGCGCTGCGCGCCGACTACCAGCTGGTGCTGCGCGCCTTCTCGCACCTGCCCGTGCCGCTGCCCGGCACCGCCTACAGCCGCGGCCGTGCGGCGCTGGCGCGCATCCTGGCGCGCTTCGAGGCGGCGATCGCGGACCATCGCCGGGAGCCGCGGAACGACGGCCTCTCGCGCATCCTCGCCGCCACCGACGGCGCCGGGCGCCAGATCGGCGTCGAGGAATGCAAGGTCGAGCTGCACCACCTGATCATCGCCGGGCTCATCGTCTTCGCCGAGCTCGCCGCGATCGTGCAGCAGCTCACCCGCCATCCCGACGTCCGCGCGCGGCTGGAAGCCGAGGTGGCCGGGCTGCCGGAGGACCGAGAGAGCGGCGGCGCCGGCGCTGGCTCCGGGCTGACCCACGAGGCGCTGGCCGGTGCGCCGTACCTGCTGCGGGTGGTGATGGAGGTGAAGCGCCTCTGCCCGATCCTGCCGGTGCTGTTCGGCAAGGCGCGGCAGAGCTTCGAGTTCAAGGGGCGCACGGTGCCGGCGGGCTGGATGGTGCTGTGGGCGCACCGCGCCTCGCACGTCACCGCCGAGATCTACCCCGACCCCGAGCGCTTCGATCCCGAGCGCTTCGCGCCGGAGCGCGGCGAGCACCGGCGGCATCCCTATGCCTTCGTGCCGCATGGCGCGGGGCCCGCCCACGGCCACCGCTGTCCGGGGACCGACTTCGCCACCACCCTGATGCAGGTGTTCACCATCCTGCTGCTGCGCGGCTACACCTGGGAGCTGCCGGCCGGCCAGGATCTCGACTACGACTGGAGCCTCATCCCGCCGGAGCCGAAGGACGGCCTGCGCGCGCGCCTGCGGCGGCGGTAGCGAGCCCGCCGAGTGTTTGGCGAGGGAGAGGACCGCGGCGGCAAGCCGGCCGCCGAGGAGCGAGCCGG
>DATNKH010000448.1:0-4200 GCA_035603475.1 Thermoanaerobaculia bacterium | reverse complement strand
CGTCACCTCGCAGGTCACCGGCAGCTCCTGCCGCCGCGCCCGCCGCACCAGCTCGAGGCTGCGCGCCGTCGACAGGTGCGCGACGTGGTAGCGGCCGCCGGTGTCCTCGAGCAGCAGCAGGTCGCGCGCCACCATCACGTCCTCGGCCGCCCCCGGGATGCCGGCGAGGCCGAGCCGGGTCGACCACTCTCCCTCGTGCATCACGCCCTTGCCCGAGAGATCCAGGTCCTCGGCGTGCTGGATAACAGGCACGTCGAAGTGCCGCGCATAGAGCAGCGCCCGCCGCATCAGCTCGGCGTTCATCACCGGCCTGCCGTCGTCGGAGACGGCCACCGCGCCCGCCCGGATCATCTCGCCGATCTCGGCCAGCTCGAGGCCGGCCAGCTGCTTGCTCACCGCGCCGATCGGATGCACCCGCGCGTAGCCGTGGCGCCGCGCCTCCGCCAGGATGTGCTCGGTCACCGACCGGTTGTCGTTGACCGGCTCGGTGTTGGCCATGCAGGCCACCGCGGTGAAGCCCCCGGCCGCCGCCGCCATGGTGCCGGTCGCCACCGTCTCCTTGTACTCCTGGCCGGGCTCGCGCAGGTGGACGTGCATGTCGATCAGCCCGGGCGCCACCACCAGCCCGGAGGCGTCCAAGACGGCCAGGTCCCGGCGCTCCCCGGCCTCGTGTCGCTCGCGGCGCTCTCCGGCGTCGCGCCGCTCGCCGGCGCCGGGGACCTCCTCCCGGTCCAGCACCGCGGCCACGACGCCGTCCTCGATCAGCAGGTCGTGGGCGCCGTCGAGGCCCTGGCTGGGATCGATCAGCCTGCCGTTCGCGATCAGCAGCCGCCCGGAGGGAGCGCCCGGCCCGGCGGCGGCGGTCGTGGTCGTCGCCGCCATCTCAGGCCGTCTCCTCGTGCACCCCGGAGAGCAGGTAGAGCACGGCCATCCGCACCGAGACGCCGTGCGTGACCTGCTCGAGGATCACCGAGTACGGCCCGTCGGCCACCTCGCTGGCGATCTCGACGCCGCGGTTCATCGGCCCGGGATGCATGATGATCACGTCGTCGGCCGCCCCCGCGAGCCGCGCGCTGGTCAGCCCGAAGAGCTCGAAGTACTCCTTGATCGAGGGGATCGCCATCCGCCCCTGCCGCTCGAGCTGGATGCGCAGCATCATGATCACGTCGGCGCCGCGCACCGCCTCGGCGAGCGTGTGGGCGACCTCGACCCCCAGCCGCTCGATGCCCACCGGCATCATGGTGCGCGGCCCGGCGACCGTCACACGCGCCCCCATCTTGGTCAGCAGGTGGATGTTGGAGCGCACCACGCGGCTGTGCTCGATGTCGCCGACGATCGCCACCTTGAGGCCGGCGAGGCGTCCCTTGTGGCGGCGGATGGTATAGGCGTCGAGCAGCGCCTGCGTCGGGTGCTCGTGCGCGCCGTCGCCGGCGTTGATGACCCCCGCCTTGAGCTTCCTCGCCAGCAGGTGCGGCGCCCCGGCGTGGGCGTGACGGATGACGATCAGGTCGGGCGCCATCGCCTGCAGGTTGAGGGCGGTGTCGACCAGGCTCTCGCCCTTCGCCAGCGCCGAGCTCGAGGCCGAGAAGTTGAGGTTGTCGGCCGACAGCCGCTTCTCGGCGATCTCGAAGCTCGACCGCGTGCGGGTGGAAGACTCGAAGAAGAGGTTCACCACCGTCTTGCCGCGCAGGGTCGGCACCTTCTTGATCGGCCGCTCGCCGACCTCGCGGAAGGACTCGGCGGTGTCCAGGACGAGCTCGATCTCGCCCGGCGACAGCTCGGCGATCCCCAGCAGGTCCTCGCGCGTCCAGCGCACCGGGGAGGCCGCGGTCATCGCGTCAGCGCGCCGCGCGCTCCAGGATGCGCACCTGCTGCTCGGTGCCGTCCGTCTGGGGGAAGCAGACCTCGATGAGCTCGTCGCGCGCGGTGGGCACGGTCTTGCCGACGAAGTCGGCCTGGATCGGCAGCTCGCGGTGGCCGCGGTCGATCAGCACCGCCAGCTGCACCGACCGCGGGCGCCCGTAGTCGACCAGGTGATCGAGCGCGGCGCGCACCGTCCGCCCGGTGAAGAGCACGTCGTCGCACAGCACCACGACCCGCCCGTCGAGCGGGCCCGGCAGGTGGGTGCCCTTGACCACCGGTTGCGCCGCCACCATCGAGAGGTCGTCGCGGTAGAGGGTGATGTCGAGCGCGCCGAGCGGCACCGCGTGCCCCTCCATGCGCTCGATCTCGGCGGCGATCGCTTCGGCGAGCGGCACGCCGCGGGTGCGGATGCCGACCAGCATGAGGTCGGAGACTCCCCGGTTGCGCTCGCTGATCTCGCCCGCCATCCGCCGAATTGCCCGCGCCATCTGCTCGGCGTCGAGGATGGTGCTCTTCGGCGTCAGGTCCGTGGCCACTGGTTCTCCGGGGGGCTGTCCGGGTCCGCGGCATCCTACGATCCGCCGCCCTCCTTGTCAACGCGCGAATCGGCGGCTGCCGGGCGGTTTCGTGTGGCTAGCTTGGGGGGTTCCCAACGCAAATGCTTGATGCTATGATCGGAACAGCTTTTTGGTTTCGGCGTTACGCCCAACTTGCGCAAAGGAGTCTGACGCGTGAAAAGACTGCCCGTGTACGTGCTCGCATTCGCCACCCTCTCCGCGACCGCTGCCAGCGCACAGATCTCGTATGTGCTGGTCCCCACCATCAGCCCCGGAGTCACGGTCACCAAGGTGGAGATGGTGAGGACCGACCTGACCCTCACCCAGGTGCAGGCCACCTATATCGGCGACGGCCAGTCCGCGATCGACAAGTCGGCGGCCACCCTGAAGGCGTACGTCGGCCCGTCCACCTCGAAGCCGAACCCGCTGCTCAACCTGACGCCGATCGTGCCCACCGGCGGCATGGTGATGCTGGCGCCGGTGCCGGGCCTGCAGCCGGTGGAAGTCTCGATGGAGGTGGAGCAGGCGCCGGTGAGGACCGCCTGGAAGCTGCCGCTGCTCGCCGAGACCGACTTCTTCCCCGCTGGCTCGACGGTCTACGTGCTGAACCTGGTGAAGGCCACCGACGCGGCCAGCAGCCTGCAGCTGTACAACGTCGAGAGTCTCGCCGCCACCTGCAGCGTCAAGGTGCTGCGCCCGAAGGGCTCGGTCCTCGACGAGCGCGACGGCATCACCGTCCCGGCGATCGGCGTCGCCGGCATTCCCGACATCCTCAGCAAGGTGCCGTCGGCCACGGCGGCAGGCATCAACGTCGCCGTGACCTGCGACAAGGCCTTCTACGCGCTCGGCGCCTACCCGGCAACCAACCGCTGGGACACCCGGGTCGAGTACCCGGTCACCACGCTGCCGACGGGCTTGACCGCGGTCACCCTGGACAGCCGTCCGGGCACCTTCTTCCGCGTCGTCCACGGCAACTCGGATCTCCACATCACCCCGGCTCTCGACGCCAACACCTTCTACCACACCCTCAGCATCAACTTCGACGTGGCGGTGAAAGACCCGCCCGGCTTCGTCGTCTTCCGCAACGTCATCGGAATGTTCCGACATGGCGGCCGCCGCTTCGGCAAGACCCTGTACTTCGGGAGCTTCGAGAACTTCGGCAAGGAGAAGTACGTCGTCGACGTGGGCACACCGTTCATCGAGACGACGCTGAAGCGCATCTTCCCGTTGCGCGGCGGCCACACCTACCACTTCAGCATCACTCTCGACAACGACCAGCAGTCGAACCACTACGTGATCACCAACGAGAGCGGCGGCGTGGTCATGGACCTCCTGGTCGGCTTGTACAACGACTTCAACGTCGTCCAGGGCAACGGTCCGATCATCGAGATGGGCCTGGGCGGAGTCGCCGACAACGCCTACTTCCCGCCCTACGGCTGGGCCTTCCGGAACCTGTCGATCGTCGCCACCAAGTAGCGCCAGAACAGCCGGCCGTCCATCCCCGAGCCCGTCTCCGCTGCTTCCCATGCAGCGGCGGCGGGCTCGCCGCATTTCAGGGCTCGCCGCATTTCAGGCTAGGGCCTCGCGCCGTTTGGGCGAGGGGTCAGCAGTCCTGCGCCGCCCCCGTCTCCTTCCTGCCTCTCCCTCTCCCTTCTCCCCCTCTGAGCCCGTATGGGCGAGGGGTCTCAGTCCTCCGTCGGCGCTCTCTAGACTTGGACCCCTCGCCCATACGGGCTCAGAGGGGGAGAAGGGAGAGGGAGAGGCAGGAAGGAGACGGGGG
>DATNKH010000447.1:0-12049 GCA_035603475.1 Thermoanaerobaculia bacterium | reverse complement strand
CGGAGCCGGATGCCGGCGAGCTGCGCGACTTCCTGCGCGCCAGTCTGCCGGAGCACCTCGTGCCGGCGGATTACGTGCCGCTCGCCGCGCTGCCCCTGACGCGCCACGGCAAGGTGGACCGCCAAGCATTGCCGAAGCCGGAGCGAGCGCTCGCCCACCGGCGGCAAGCCCCGCTCGCGGCGCGCGACGACCTCGAGCTCCAGCTCGTCGCGCTCTGGGAAGAGGCCCTGGGCGTCGCCCCAGTGGGAATCGCGGACGGTTTCTTCGAGCTCGGGGGACACTCCCTCCTGGCCGTGCGCCTGATGGCGGCGGTGGAGGAGCGCTTCGGGAGGCGCCTGCCGATCTCCACGCTGTTCGAGGCCGCCACCGTCGAGCGCCTGGCCGACCTGCTGCGCGCGGGCGCCGAGCGCACCGGCGGCGAGCACGCAGGCGGTGACCTCGCAGGCAGTGACCACGCGGACGCCGTTCCCCGCGGCCGTTCGACCCTGGTCGCGATCGAGACCGGGCGGGAGGGACTGCCGTTCTACTGCGTCCACCCGATCGGCGGCAGCGTGCTCTGCTACCGCGAGCTGGCGCGGCAGCTCGGCGTGCACGTTCCCTTCTATGGTCTGCAGGCGCCGGACGCCGCGGCGGGCGATCCGCTCCCGGCGACGATCGAGGACATGGCGCACCGCCACCTCGAATCGCTGCGCGGCTTCCAGACGAGCGGGCCCTACTTCATCGGCGGCTGGTCGATGGGCGCGGCGATCGTCTACGAGATGGCCCGGCAGCTTGCCCGCGAGGGCGAGACGCCCGCCATGGTCGTGCTGATCGACCCTCCCCACCCCGCCGGCGACGGCCGCGAGCGGCTCACGGACGCGACGCTCACGGTATGGTTCGTCGAGCATCTGCGGAGCCTGGGACTCGAGCTGGGCCGCAGCCGCGAAGAGCTCCTGCGGCTGGCGCCCGAGGACGTGCTCCACCTCGCCAGCGCCCAGGCCGGCTCGGCCACGCCCCACTCGCGAGACCTCGGCGCGTCGCGACTGCGCGCCACCCTCGACCTCATCAAGTCCAATGGCCGAGCCCTGCGCCGCTACCATCCGCAGCCTTACTCCGGCCGGCTCACCATCTTCAGCGCGGAGCCGCGCTCCGCCCCCGATCTCCTCGCCGCCTGGAGCACACTCGCCCCGGCGGGAGTGGAACTGCACCGCGTCGCCGGCGATCACTACACGATGCTGCGGCCTCCCCACGTCGCGGCACTCGCCGACCAGCTCCTCGAATGCCTGGTACGTCGTTGACGTATGATCGAGGAAGTGAGCGAGGAGTTGTCATGAACAAGAAGCATTTCGGTGAAATGCTCGGCTCGCTCGACGAGGCCGTTGAGATCGTCCGCGGCACTCGGAAGCCCGCACGCACAGACAGCCTCAGCGAGCCGGACGTTCGTGCGATCCGTCGGTCGCTTGGCCTGACGCAAGTTGAGTTTGCGGCGCTGCTCGAAGCGACCAGCGGCGAGCGCGGTTGACCAGTCACGGCTGGAGGCGGTGATGGCTCGCGAACGTTCCTAGCCGCCTAGTCCCAGAGGCAGCTCTGTTCCTGGAGCGCCTCAACGACGCCACCATAACCGGGAAAGAGTGTCGACGCACAGATTCCGTCTAATGCGAGGAGGCGAAGTAGCCTCGGCGCACGTTCCATCGGGAGGGTGAAGTGCCAGAACTCGAGAGGCGGGTCGAAGGGTAGCTTATCGAGAGGATCCCTGCGGAAGAGGGCTTCGAGATTGAAAAACGCGAGGTGAAGCAGGGTAAAGATCCCCTTCTGGGCGTGCAGGTTCGGGTTCGACGATCGGGGTGCCGTGACGATCTTGAGGGCGAATGCCGAGATTCCTCGGTCGGAGGTCGGCAGCGGGTTCTCGAGGTACTTGTCACGAGGTCGAAAGGCCCACACCGAAAGTGTCCGCGGACCGTCCAATAGCGGAGAGCCGCTCTTCACGCTCCGCGCCGCGTCCTTGGCCGCGAAATAGGCTGCAATCGCGCCATCGCGAGTCCAGTCGAGGAGTCGGGTGGGCAACCCATGATGCTGGGCCAGGGCCATGACCGAGAACAAGCTGGAGACGGGCCAGAAGGGGCTCTTCGCCACGTGCTCGAGGTCTTCGCGAAGCTTGGGGATGTCGCCCGGTAGATACAGTCCCGCTTGGTCGGCGAGCGCAAAGAAGTGGAGGAGCGAATCGCGCTCAGCGGCGAGTTGCTGGTGGATGGTCCAGGTTGTCTTCGGCTCTAGGAGACCGTCCGGAACGGGGATCCTGGCACCAATCCGATGAGCGGAAGGCAGCAGTTCGAAGGATGACTTCGAGTGGCCCCGAAAGAGGAACTGATTGGGGAGCGCAACAGGGGGGAGGGTCTTGCCGCGAGGAGAGAGCGAGTCGAGGAACTCCTCCGCGGTGTCGCATGGAATGTCGCGAACGGGCACGGAAGCCTCCTTGGTTGCCGAAGCTAGATGCGTCCCACGTTGCCATGGCTTGATTCTGCGGTCTCGCCTTCATGAGCGACTTCACGGGTACAGGAGGGCAGTCAGCGCCTCGCGGTTCGCTTGCGAAGGAGTTTCCCCCAACGAGCTTCGAGATCCGGCAAGGCGGCCTCGCAAGCAGTCCTCAGGGCGAGGTCGGCGGCTTCGAGCGTGTACGGGCGAGCGGGCTCGTCGGCTGGCCAGTCTGCGAGCAACGCAGCGATGCCGGACTGGGGGGACCACGGGTGCCTGCGGACAATGGCGAGATCGGCCAAGAGGATCTCTCGCAGATTGGCGTCGAGGCCGTCAGCGAAGGCAGAGTCGAGGATCGATTCGTCGTGAGCGAGCCTTTGGCCCAAGCTCGCCCATGCATCGCGAGGGTGCTCTGGCAAGAGTGACCCTTCCTCGTCCAGGAGGCCGAGACCTCGGAAGAGCGGCTCGTCGGGGCTAAGCCCGCGACGGGCGCGCAAGTCCGGGAAGTCGCGTAGCTCCTGGAACCAGGCCAATGCCTCGAACCGTGAGACCAAGCGGACGAAGGAGCCAGAGACGCTGGAGAGCTGATTCTCCATCTCGCGATACGTCCGTTGAGAGAGGACCTGACGAACAACCTCCAGGAGATTCTCAAGGCTCTCATTGGTCGCACGACTCACCTGTATCGACAGGGGCGGCTCGATCTCCGAGATAAAGGGCAGGAGATGATCTGACCACTGGAACCATATTGATCCAAGGCGGGGGGCAAGCGATGAGGCCAGGGCTACGTACCGTAGCTGTAGGCGTTCAGTCCTACTCTGTCTGAGCGGCGGTCGCGAGGCCGATTGCTGCCATTTCAAGAGGTGGCGGTGTCCAGTCGCTCCCGCGATCGAGAGAACAATTTGGCGTAGCAGTAGACCGAGGCGTATGCGAGGTACAACAGCTTCTGCCGGGTAGGTTGCGAAGAGTAGGCTTATTGCGGGAGTCTCAAAGGAAGATAACGGAGGCCTTGGATCCAGCATGGCATCCGCTGGCAGCGCGGCCGCGGCCCTTTGCCAGAGTGCACCCCGGTTCGGGAGAAGAGCGTCGAGCTCGCGAGCGCAGTTGGTTGGTGCGGACCCCTCCGTCGTGTCGTTGGCACCTTCTTCCAACGCCCAGAGAAGAGCTGGATCGGATCGGAGCCTGCTTCCCAGCCATTCGGTTAGCCTGACTTCGATTTCAGCGTTGGCGATAGGTTCAAGAGGACTGAGGGCTTCGACCCAGCCCGAGAGGTTGAGAAGTTGCAGCAATGACTGTGCGCGAGCTTCGACGGGGCCGAACCACTGGCGCAAACCGAGGTCTCTAGAAGAGGGCTCTAGCCAGCGAGCGGCAAGGCGATCAAGCCCGATCTCCTCGGGTCGTCGAGCTCGTTCGATGCAGCTCCAGGCTTGTTTGTCGTCGCCAGCCTCGAGGAGCTTCATGACCAAGTTCAATCCGTCCTCTCTCCACTCGGCAACTTTCGCAAGGAGCGAACTGAGCTCCAGGTGAGGATGCGCCAAGGCGCAGCCAACCACAGGAGGTAGATACAGGAGGCGCTCGCTGGCTGTAAATGGAAGCTCGCGGCCGGTGACGGCGGCAACGAAAACGGCCGCCTGGGGGGGATCCGCGAGGTCGAGCCAAGACAGCAGCTCGAAGTGCCCTTCCTGGCCGGTGTCGTCGGCACGGATGCGCAGCAGGAGGATCGCCACTTCATCCCAGCCGGGCACCGCGAGGCGCTTGAAAAGGCGGTCCTCGAGATAGCGGCGGAGCCCCATCACCTTGGCGCGCTCATATAGGAACCAGGCGCAGAGATACTCCTGGAAAGAGAGGTGGGCGAATTGGATCTTGCCCTCCTCCGGTTCCACCAGCAATCCTGCGGGATAGAGGAAGTAATCGAGCAGCTTCTCGGCGTGCTTCGGTCTGAGCGTGGCAAAGCGGCCGAGCTGGCGGGTCTTGTCGTCAAGCTGGCTCCGTATAGCCCTCTCCATGTCGCGGCGGTCCCAGACGACGCGACGCAGCTCGAATGCTTCGGGTTCGGCCAAGGCGTGCAGGGCGCCTCCGCGCGATTGACTCAGCGAGGCGAGATTGCCGAGGACCAGGCGGAGCTCCGCCGGCGGCCAGTGCGGCATGGGTGCGCCGTGGACGGTCTGCTGGCGCTGCCGATGGCGCTCCTGACGCTCGAGGTAAAGGTCGACGATCCGCTGGTAGAGGAGCGGGCGGCCCTCTGGCATCTGGTTCTGCGTGGTGTGGACCAGGGCCATCAGCGTGAGAAAGATGGGGCGGCGAGCGAGGGTCAGCAGGTAGTCGCGACTCCTATCGGCGAGCTGGCCGAGAAAGAGGGCTACGCCTTCACGGCGCTTTCGCGCCCATTCGTCGCGCAAGCGATACCAGCGGTCGAGGAAGTTCGCGATCTGCTCCCAGGCAAAGGGGAGGAGATAGTGAAGCTTCAGCGGGCCCCGGGTATCGCCGGCCGCGGTGCGCGGGCCGGCAAGGTCTACAAGACCGGCGGGCCGGCCGGTCACGAGCACGCGGAAGCCGCACGCCGCAGCCTCGAAGGCGAGGTCGAGGAGGCGCTGGCGGAGGTGCGGTCCGCCGACCTCGTCGATACCGTCGAAGAGCAGGAGCACGGCGACATCTCCGAGGGCACGGTAGCCATCGCCGATGATCTCGGCCTGGAGCCGCGGGAGGTCGAGCGGCAGCTTGTCGTGCTCGGCCTGCTCGGCCTGGAGGGGCCACCAGCGGGTCAGCAGGTCGTCGAGATCACCTACGGTTTCGAGGTCTGGAACGTGCCGCAACATCAGGGGGATCGGTACCGCCTGAGTCTCCTTCCGCAAGCGGCTGGGAAGGTCGTCATTGCAAAGTTCCGCCACAACTTCCTGGACCAGGGTCGTCTTGCCGCTTCCAGGCCTCCCGGACAGGATAACCAGCGGCTCGCGGATGAGCAGATCCCAGGCGTCCTCGCCGGGCAGCGGCTCATCGGCGACTTCCTGGGAGCGCTTGCCCATCGCGTCTTCTGGCAGGTCCTCGGGGCCCACGCGCATGCTGACGAAGATCTGGCGCAGGTTGATTGGATCGGCCTCGCCGATCTCGATCAACTCCAGGCGCTGGTAGCGCTTGAGGAGAAAGCGCGCGTAGCGGCCCAATGCCACCGCGCGGGCGCTCTGCTCGGCGATCGAGATCTCAGGCATGATCCTGCGGTAGCCCCTCCGCTGGGGCCTCTGGCGGCGCGGGCAGCGTAAGCAGGATCTCGGGCAGGTCCATGCCGGTGCCGATGAGGTCTATGAAGTAGTGGGCAAAGCACTCGTCCGACCGCTTACGGTCGATACGCTCCACTGCCAAGTTCACCGCTTCGGCGATCGGCAGGAAACGATGATGATCCTCCTGGTCCCCCTTGTGGTCGAGGATATGTTCGAAGGCGCGGATGAAGATGTGCTCCAGCATCCGCTGGTCCTCCTTGACGACGGTCTCCGGTAGCTGAATCTGCTGCTCGACAGTGCGGGTGAGCACCTTGCCGAGGAGCCGCAAGGACCAGCGCTGGCGCTCGAGGAGGCGCCAGACAGCCTTGTGTTGTGCCCGGAGGTACTGGAAGAGAAGATATCGCCTGGCGAAGTCGAGAGCTCCCTCGGCATCGCCTTCGGGCGCCGCGCCCGCGGCGCGCAGCATCTGCCAGCCGGCACAGGCACTGTTGACGAAGTTCTTGATCTTGCGCGGGTTGGGCTCGATCAGCTCCTCGACGAGCTGGGCGCAACGGGGAGGTTCCGGGAAACGATGCTCTGCGAGCTGCAGGGTAAGAAAGGTCCTGAGCTCCGCCGGGCGCGGCGCGGGCACGGGGACGATCGCCTGGAAGAGCTTCTCGAGGTATTCGCGGTTGGCATCCTCCGGCCGGCCGTGCCAGTGACGTTCCAGGGCGGCGAGCACCGCGCTCTCGTCGATCGCCAGCACGAACACGCAGCGGGAACTGCCGAGGTAGAGCTTGATGCTCTCGAGGAGCTGGACGACGACGCTCTCCTCGCAGCGGTCGAGGTCGTCGACGAAGACGATCAGCCTGCCCGGGCTGGTGCGGTTGCGGGCTCCGGGCAGCGCGCCAAGCAGGGTCGCGACGGCATCGTCGAACAAGAGGTGGAAACGCTGACCATCGCCCAGGGTGGGTGGCTCGGGAACGGCATCCTTCCAGGCCTCACGCACGGCATCGAAGGTGCCCTTGGGGACGTGAATCCCATGGACGGCATGGAGAGAAGCAGCGGCGTCGACGACCTTGCCAAGCAGGCTCAAACCGGCCATTGCGGCCCGGCGAGCGTTCTCGGAGAGGCTCTTCTTGAGTTTGACGCGAGCTGTGAATTGCGCCTGGACCTCAAGCAGGAGCGCAACCAGAGGATTGTCCGCGCCCTGGTGCTGCCAGGGAGAGAACCAGACACAGAGGCTGCCGCGTGCCTGCTCCTGGAGGTCTTCCGGCCAGTGTAGAAGAGGTTTTCGCACCATGGACTGGAAGCGCCAGCTGCCCCAATCGTCGGAACCGCGATCCTCCTTTTCCTCCCCCAGCGGAACGGCGAGGGCGACCGGGTTGCCACCCAAGGTGACGAAGGCCCGGCGCAGGACGCTGGTCTTGCCCGAGCCCCACTTGCCCGTGACTCCCAGGGTGAAGGGCGTTTCGACCTCCAAGGCCATGCGGGCCACCTGGTCGCCCGCGAGGGTCGTGCCGAACCCATCCTCCAAGGTGAAGGAGTCGTTGACGTAGCGAGCGGTCATGGGTTTCCGAGGTGTATTGTATTTCCACAAGCTGGGTATTTCGAGGGTGGGTCGTGTCGTTCGGCCGGGAGCGTAGCCCCGAGGTCCTGTGATCTGCTTGGTCGCGCGTCACGGTCAATACCTGCTGCGCTCGGGAGGCGACGGCGTTCGGCCTCCGGTAGCCACGATTCAGGGGTAGAAACAAGGACGGCGCCCACCCGACTTGCCGGCCCGCACCTTGCTGCGCGTCGCTCTGGCAGCGCCGGAGCTTCTACGGAGCATCCACGCCGACAGGAGGTCGCGAAGGCCTCAAAATCGCCAAGAGTACGGGGAGGCGAGGTCCAGCGCGCCGGCGCTCATCGTTCCAGGCCCTGAGCCGGGGCCAGGCCGAGGTCCTCCCTTGCCTGTTGACACGTGACCAAATGGTCACGTATGATGCCGGGCATGGACGCGGTCTTCAGAGCCCTCGCCGATCCGACACGCAGGAGGCTGCTCGACGAGCTGTTCAAGCAGGACGGGCAGACGCTCACCGCTCTCGAGCAGCGGTTGCCGATGACCCGCTTCGGCGTGATGAAGCACCTCAAGGTGCTCGAGGAGGCGAACCTCGTGGTCACGAAACGGCGTGGCCGCGAGAAGCTCCACTTTCTGAATCCTGTCCCTATCCGGCTCGTCCACGACCGCTGGGTGAGCAAATACGCCGAGCCCTGGGCAGCACGGCTGAGCGGGCTCAAGAAAAGGCTGGAGGAAACCATGGAAAAAGTGTTCGAGATCTACATCCGCACCACCCCGGAGCGCCTGTGGCACGCGATCGCCACCAGCGAGATGCGGAGCAAGTACTCCTTCGGGGCGGTGGTCTCATCCGACTTCACGCCGGGCTCGCGCTTCGAGATGCGCACCCCCGAGGGCGGCCTCCTGGGCGAGGGCGAGAACCTCGAGGTCGACCCCCCGCGCCGCCTCGTGCAGACGATGGTGCCGCTGTGGAGCGCCGAGATCCAGCAGGAGGGGCAGTCGCGAATCACCTGGGAGATCGAGCCGAGGGGGGAGGTCTGCCGGCTGACCGTCACCCACGACCAGATCCGCGAGGGCGCCAACGAGGAGGTGTACGGCGGCTGGCCGATGATGCTGTCCAGCCTGAAGTCGCTGCTCGAGACCGGCGAGTCCATGGACTTCCGGCCCCCCGCCGAGGTGATGGAGCGCTGGCAGCGCAGCCTGCAGCCGGAACCGGCGCATCCGGGAGGCGCGGGTCACTGACCCGGGGCGAGGCGGCGGCGCAGCGCCCCGGCCAGCGCCGTGACTGCCGGCGGGCGGACGATCGAGTAGTGATCGCCGGGCAGCAGCTCGAGCTCGGAGCCGGCGCCGGCGAGGGCGGCCCAGGTGGCGGCGGGATCGGCCGGGCCGGCGGTGGCCGGGCGGTGGGCGGCGAGCAGCAGGGTGACGCGGCCGGGGTAGGGAGCGGGCCGATAGCGGTCGAGCGCCTGCCGGGTGGTGCGGAACTGGTCGAACAGGCGCGCCACGTCGACCGGTCCGATCTCGGGCGGCAGCAGGCCTGCCGCCTGCGCCGCCGCCGCCAGGCCGGGGAGGGGAAGGGCCGGGTCGAGCCCGCGCGCAGCGATCGCCGCCGCGAGATCCGCCTGGCCGGCGGCGAGCGTCGCCCGCCCGCCGTTGCCGTTGCCGTTGCCGTTGCCGGGCGTGGCGATGCCCGCCCCGGCGGGAACCGCGGCGCCATTGCCGGCGATCTGACCGGCGCCGCGGCCGGCAAGCGCCACGAGGTCGCCCAGGAACTGGGCCCGCAGGCCGGCATCGCCGCCATCCGTGCCTGCCGCCGGCTGTCCCGCCGTCGGCGGGCGTGACAGGGGAGACGGATCGATGAGGGCGAGCAGCTCGACCGCCTCGCCCGCGGCTCGCAGCTGCCGCGCCATCTCGTAGGCGATGGCGCCGCCGAGCGACCAGCCGCTCAAGGCATAAGGGCCGGCGGGCGCGACCGCCGGCAGCTCCTCGAGGTAGCGCGCCGCCAGCGTCTCGACGGTGGGGACGGACCCCGGCGGCGCCGGGTCGGGAAGCTGCAGGCCGTAGAATGGCTGATCCGGCCCCAACGCCCGCGCCAGCTCGGCGTAGCAGAGGACGTTGCCGCCGGCCGGATGCACGCAGAACAGCGGCCGCGCCGCCCGCGAGGCCGCGCCGCCCGCCGCCGGCGTCAGCTCCACCAGGGCGGAGCGAACGGCAGGCGCGGAGCCGGCCCGCAACAAGACGGCCAGGCGCTCGATCGTCGCTGCGCGGTAGAGGGCTGCCAGGGGCAGCTCGCGGCCGAAGCGCTCGCGGATGCGAGCCATCAGCCGGACCGCTGCCAGCGAGTGCCCTCCCAGGTCGAAGAAGCTGTCCTCGCGCCCGAGGTCGCGGCGGCCCAGGACCTGGGCCCAGATCGCGGCGAGCTCCACCTCGACGGCGTCGATCAGCGGGGTCGGCGGGGCGGACGGGCGGGCGGCCCGGTCCACGGCGCCGTCCGCGGCCAAGCGGACGCCCCAGCGCGCGAGCTGCTTGCGGTCGAGCTTGCCGTTGGGGGTGGTGGGCAGGGAGTCGCGGACCATGATCGCGGCCGGCACCATGTAGTCGGGCAGCCGCGCGGCGAGGAAGGCCCGCAGCTCCGCGGCCGCGAGCTCGGTCGGTGCCGCGACCCAGGCCGTCAGCTGGCATTCGCCGGCCGCGGACTCGCCCGGCACCACCGCGGCCTGCCGCACGGCCGGATGGCCGGCGAGCGCGGTCTCGATCTCGCCCGGCTCGATGCGGAAACCGCGGATCTTGACCTGGTGGTCCACCCGGCCCAGGAACTCGAGCATGCCGTCGGGCCGGAAGCGCGCCAGGTCCCCGGTCCGGTAGAGACGTCCACCCGGCACGCCGCACCTCGCCGCGAAGGGGTCGGGCACGAACCTGGCCGCGGTCAGCTCGGGCCGCCCCAGGTATCCGCGCGCGACTCCGGCCCCGCCGACGTGGAGCTCGCCCGCCGCCCCGAGCGCGGCCGGGCTGGACCAGGCATCCAGGAGGTAGAGGCGCAGGTCGCCGATGCCGACGCCGATCGGGCTGCGGTGCGACGCCGCGAGATCGATCGGGCCGAGCGGACGATAGGTGACGTGCACGGTGGTCTCGGTGATGCCGTACATGTTCACCAGCAGGGGCCGCGACGTCCCGCGGCGATCCACCCAGGCTTCGAGGCTGGCGAGGTCCACGGGCTCGCCGCCGAAGATCACCAGGCGCAGCGAGAGGGCAGGTCCGCTTCCGCTGTCACCACTCTCGGCCGTCCCGGGAGCGCGATCCTGGCGCGAGGTCGCCTCGGCGTGGGCGTCGGCCTCGATCAGCTGCCGGAACGCTGAGGGCGTCTGGTTGAGGACCGTCACGCCCTCGCCGGCGAGCAGGCGATGGAACAGCTCGGGGGAGCGGCTCACCCAGTACGGCACCACCACCAGCCTGCCGCCGTGGAGCAGCGCCCCCCACAGCTCCCAGACGGAGAAGTCGAAGGCGGCGGAGTGGAACATCGTCCAGACGTCGCCGGCGCCGAAGCCGAACCAGCGCCGCGTCGCCGTGAACAGGCGGGTGACGTTGGCATGGGTGACCTGGACGCCTTTCGGCCGGCCGGTCGACCCCGAGGTGTAGATGACGTAGGCGAGGCCCTGCGGCGTGGCGCCGTCCGGCAGGTTGGCGTCGCTCTCGCGGCCGATCCGTTCCCCGTGGGCGTCCAGGGCGACGACCTGGAGGGGCCGCCGCTCCGGCTCCAGCTCGTCGTCGCGGGTCTCCTGCTCGAACAGCGCGGCGTGCCGCTCGTGGGTCACCAGCACCGCGCTCTCGACACCCGCCAAGGCGTCGGCGGCGACCGACTGCAAGCGATCGCGCGGATAGGTGGGGTCGAGCGGCACGTACGCTCCTCCGGCCTTCAGGATGCCGACGATCCCTACCACCAGGTCGAGGGAGCGGTCGAGGCAGAGGGCCACGGGCACCTCGGGGCCGACGCCCAGGCGCCGCAGGTGGCGGGCCAGGCGGTTGGCGCGCCGGTTGAGCTCGCCGTAGGTCAAGCTCGCTCCCTCGCAGATCACCGCCACCGCTTGCGGCGCACGTTCCACCGCGGCCTCGAACCACCGGTGCAGGCACTGCCGCCCTGGCTCGGACGACGCCGGCAACGCCGGCAGCTCGCCGCCGCCGCCGCCGCTCCATTCCACGGTCGCCTGGTGGCGCTCGGCGGCGGTGAGGAGGGGCAGCTCAGACAGCGGCGTCTCGGGATCGGCCGCCACCGCGTCGAGCAGCACGGCGTAGTGGGCCAGCAGCCGCTCGGCGGTCGCGGCGTCGAACAGGTCGGTCTTGTACTCGAGCCAGCCGACGAGGCCGCCGGTCGTCTCGGCGAGCGACAGCGTCAGCTCGAGCTTGGCGGTGCGTGACGAGAGCGGCAGCGCGGTGAGCTGAAGCCCCGGCAAGCTGAGCTCCTCGGCGGGTGCGTTCTGCAGCACGAACATCACCTGGAAGAGCGGCTGGGACGCGAGGTTGCGTTCCACCTCCAGCTCCTCGACCAGCCTCTCGAACGGCACCTCCTGGTGGGCGTAGGCGGCCAGGGCCGCCTCGCGGGTGCGGGCCAGCAGCTCGGTGAAGCCGGGATTGCCGCACAGGTCGGCGCGCAGCACGAGCGAGTTGACGAAGAACCCGATCAGCCCCTCGATCTCCACCCGGTTGCGGCCGGCGACCGGAGTGCCGACCGCCAGGTCCTGCTGCCCGGCATAGCGGCCGAGCAGCGCCTGGAAGGCCGCGAGCAGCAGCATGAAGGTCGACGCCCCGGAGGCGGTCGCGAGCTCGCGCAGCCGGCTGGCCGGCCCGGCGGGGA
>DATNKH010000446.1:0-9069 GCA_035603475.1 Thermoanaerobaculia bacterium | reverse complement strand
GGCTCTTGCAACCCTTCCAGCTCGAGGCGCTCACGCCGCGGCTGGCGAAGGATTTCGCCGAGCTGGTCGGCCACTATGGCGAGGAGTGGACGAGGAAGCTGCTCGACGGATGGGCCAGTCGGGTTTCGCGAAACCTGAGCGGCCGGCGAGAGACGCTCGCCTGGCTCGCCTCGTTGCATACCCTGGCTGCGGCTGTCCACTCCGCTGAGCAGGGCTCCCAGGGCTCGGCGGGTACAAAGTTGCTCGTCGAGCAGAGCTGGCGAGCGCTCCGCTCGGAGATCAAGGGCCGACTTGGCCTGCTGCCGCCGAGCCAGCGCGAGCGCGCACTCGTGGAGCTGGCCCCGCCGATCCTCGGCTGGCTGAGAGGTGCCGCGGTCGTCGGGGGCGATGAGCCGGAAAATGCGGAGCGCGACGAGTTCGCGCCGAAGGGGCGCTCGATCGCACGAGCGGTCGGCCACCTTTGCGCCGCCGAGAATGACGCGCTGGTGCCCTGCCTGGTCCGCGTGCTTCGCCTCGCATCTAAGAACGCGCGCTCCGAGTGGAGTAACGCGCTCGACCTCGACACCATCGCCCGCCATTGCGCAGAAGTGCTGGCGGCTCGTCTCGCGCCGCTGCCGCGCACCTCCGACGATTGGTCGATCGCCCTACCCGTGGGTTGCGACTGCGCTCTCTGTCGCACGCTCGGCGCCTTCCTCTCGGCTCCCGAGCAGCAGCAGCTCGAGTGGCCGCTCGCCAAAGCAGGCCGGCAGCACGTTCACCAGCGGATCGACCACCACGAGCTCCCCGCTCGTCATGAGACCCGCCGCGCGGGCTCGCCGTACACGCTGGTGCTGGAGAAGACGAAAGCCCTCTTCGCGCGCGAAGACGCGGCGCGGCGCGGGTGGCAAGCCGATCTCGACTGGCTCTCCGCGGCGGGCTGGACGGCTGTTGCGAGTGGTGTGCGCTGATGAGCGCGCGCGATGACGACTGGGCCGCGGCGAAGAGGCTCTGCCGGCTCTCGTCCGAGGACGTGCGGATGGCCAAGGCATTGGGCTTGAACCCACGGAAGCTGATGAAGAACATCCCCAGCTCCCAAGTCAGCTGGAAGGCGCCAGTGCGGGATTGGGTGCGCGAGTTGTATCGCAAGCGCCACGGCGCTCCTGTGGACCCCGCGCCCGCCGTCGTCGCTCGCCCCCGGGTGAAGGCCGAGACCCACGAGCTCGAGCAGGGCTCCAGAGAGGACGATGCCTGGCTCCCCGCCCAGGCCGCTCGGGAGGAAGAGATCCAGGAGGAAGATCGACTGCGGTCGCGGCGCCAGGAGGAGTTCCGCGCTGGCGCGGACTACGTCGCGTTCGCCTTCGCCCGGCTTTCGTGCGTGGAGCGGGTGGTGCTGATCGGCTCGGTCGCGCAGCCGCTGCGTCGAGAGGTGCCGCGCTTCAGGAAGTTTCGCCGCGCGGGAGTGGCGCTGTGGCATGAATGCAAGGACCTCGACCTCGCCGTCTGGGTGAGCGACCCGAGTCAGAGCAATAGCCTGCGCAAGGCGCTCGGCCATGCCGTGAACACTCTCTTCGCGGAAACCGAGATCGGGGTCGCCCACCACCAGGTGGACGTCTTCATGTTGGAGCCGGGAACCGACCGCTATCTGGGCCGCCTCTGCCACTTCGGGACGTGCCCAAAGGGGAAGCCCGAGTGCCGCGTCCCTGGCTGCGGCGCATCCCGGTTCCTGCGACAGCACGACGACTTTGTCTTCGACCCACGATCCCTGGACCCGGCGCGATCCATCGTACTGTTCGACCGGGTGCGTGACTCCGGGCCGCCGTCGTTGGATCGCTGGCAGGACGACATCCCGTTCTGATCATGTCCCTGAGCCCCCGCCAGGAAGAAGCGATCGAGCGCTACGTGGCCACCGGCGACTACGATTTGATGCACCCGGAGTGGCCCGGCGGCATCATCGAAGGTGGCCGGCGGGCCGCGGAGGACCTCACGCGCGCCCTGCTCGCCGAGATCGACCGGCGCTCCCGCGGCCGGCGACCGGCTGACGTCCCGCAGCTTCTCAACCTCGAGTCGTTCACGCGATCGAAGGTCGAGCCCATGGTGCGCGGTCTCTTCCCGGCCGGAGAGCGAGAGGCGGTGCTCGCGCTGCTGGAGCGGTCGGTCGTCTTCGTCACCCGAGACAACCTCGCGCCCTTGCTCCATTCGTTCAGCTTCCTTTCGACCGCCTGGGACGTGGCCAATCTCTACCTGACGAGCGTGGGAGCCGAACCGCTGAGCATCGAGGCGCCCGCGATCGTCGGGCTCAGCGAGGAGGCCAGATGCTACGTGTCTACAGAGTATTTCGGCACCGGGAGCAGTCGCTTCGCTGACTTCGTCCTCCACGAGACCGCGCACATCTTCCACAACTGCAAGCGGCGCACCACCGGCCTGGCCGAACGAGGCAGGCTTGAGTGGTTGCTCGACATCGATTTCAAGATGCGGGAAACCTTCGCCTACGCCTGCGAGGCGTACGGACGGATTCTCGAGCTCGGATCTCGCCCCAGCGACCGCCGGTTACTGCTGTCCGAGCTCCTGGATGGCCCGATGCCGAACGACGATCGCGTGGACGAGAACGATTACCGCGACATCCTCAGCCAGGCAGTGGCCGGGCGCAGCGGCTGGCGGCGTATCCTGCGGAGATGCGCGCCCTCGCTCGATGGCCGGCTTGGTCGGCGTTCGACGCGCCGCTGATGAATGCTCCGCAGCCTGACCGAGGCAAGGGGTGAGTCGACGATGTTTGGCGGTCCAGTACGAAAGGGGCGAGAGATGGCCACTGCGCGCAGGAAGGCAAACCGCTCAGTTCGTGTTTCTCGCCATCTCGTAGACCAGAAGCTTCCCGTCGAGGCGCGGCTGCCAGCTGATGCCTCGCCGCAGGCCATAGAGATCGACGCGAGAAGCTAGGGGAATCAGAGGTAGGTCGTCTTGGAGAAGGGCCATGATCCGGATGAAGTGCGCGCCACGCTCCGAGGCGGAGAAAAGGCGCAGACCCTCCCTGATAAGCGTGTCGACCTGGCGGTTGGAATAGCCGGGATTCCAGGACTGCGCTGTGTCGCGGCTGAGGATACATTGCTGCAGAAAGAACGACGCCTCGCCGGTGTCGAAGCGCCAGACGGCCATGAAGAAAGGCAGCTGGCCATTCCGCCATCGACGCAGCATGTCGGGCCATTCCAAAGCCACGGGATGAACAACGACTCGGACTGCGGCGAGTTGGGATCGCAGGAGGTCAACGATTGATTCGAGGCCGCGAGCATGCGCCAGCTCGATCTCGAATCCCTGGCTGTAGCCGGCTTCGCTCATGAGGCGCCTGGCCTCCTGGAGGTCGAAGGTCAAGGGCGCTAACCGTGGATCATGCCCGAAGACTGTTCGCGGAACGAGCTGAGTCAAAGGCTCGCCCCAGCCACCCAGGCGACCAACCACTGCTTCCCGATCGATGGCCAGGGCCATGGCTCTCCGTACACGGTGATCGGCGAGAGGTGTGTTCCGGGCCTGCGAGCGCAGCCAGAGATACAGGTTCCGGGGGCTGGGCCCAATCCGCAGCGTCACGTCGGGGATGCCGTCGAATTCGCGTGCGATCCGCGCCACGTCGAGAGCTCCGGAAGAAAAGCGCTGTAGGGTCTCCTCCCCCGGCCTCACCGTCACGAAACGCGCTCTCCTAATCGCCGGTGCGCCTCGCCAGCAAGCACGGAAGGCCTCCACCTCTATCCCATCGCGATTGCTCCGGATCAACCGGTAAGGACCCGTTCCAGGCAACAGCGCAGTCTGGGTACGCTGGCGGGCTGTGATCAGGACGAAGGTTAGTCGATGCATGAGGAGCGGGTCGGGCTCCTTGGTGTCGATGCGGATGGTTCCGGCATCGAGTGCCTTCACCTTCTCAACGGTAGCCAAGCGCTCAGCCAACGAGGAATCGGCCGCCAAACGCGCCCGTTCCAAACTCGCGACCACATCCTCAGCGGTAAGCCAAGTGTCATTGTGAGTGCGCACACCGCTCCGCAAACCGAGGATCCACGTCAACTCGGACGGTGTCTGCCAGGACACCGCCAAGGACGGAACGAGGTGCATCTCGCGATCGAACTCGACTAAGCTGTCGTAGACGTTGGAGAGTACAGAATTCGAAACGGTATCCGCCGCCTTGATCGGGTCTAAAGATTCGATCTCGGCTTCATGCGCCACAACAAGCTCGCGAGAATCTGACGCTCTGCAGCCGCCACCCGCGGCGAGAATCACTGCCAACGGCACGAACAAGTGCCGCGCCAGCATGGCGGACGTCGCGAGACTCAGGCGGCCGGCATCTGAATTCCATCCTCGAATCGCACTCCTTCGGCCTCGCCGAGTAGCTCGGTGAGGCTCAGGGGCGCGCGAGTCGTTGGGGACCGACATCGCTAAGCCCATAGCCCCTGGACTCCAGCCCGCACGCTACGGGCTTCAGATAGCACCATGTGCGTTCTCGGGCAGATCCGAATGCCGCGCGACAGCGCAACAACACCAGCCCTTGCAGCCCCTCCTCACCCTCGCCCCCTCGTGGAGCAGGCGCAGCACCAGTTTACGCTTCGACCGCACAAGCCGCTACCAGGTTTGTACCGGTCTCGAAAGGAGGTTAACGCGGCAGCATCGACCCGTGAGGCGCGGTCCGGGCGGTCCGGCCTCGTGGGTGGATTGGACGCCGATTCGTCGTCCGAACAAACCGCGCAGGCGTGTCACAAGGCCGCCGTCCCTTACGTATTAGATGGTGAGGGCCGCCACAAGCTCGAGCGAGCGCAGCGCGCGCTCGCGGCTCTCTCGCGGAGGGCGTGCGGCGGCGACACCCGACGATGTTGCGTGCCGTCCAGCGCTGCGCGGGCGGGTTGCAGCGATTGGCGAGGAGGTGGGCCGTGAGACGACGCGCTGGTGCAGTTGCCGTGGCGGTGCTCCTGCTGCTCGCCGGGAGGCTCGCGGCCGAGCCCATCGACCCCGCGCACCTCCCCGAGAGCCTGCGGACCTGGGTGCCCTGGGTCCTGGCCGGCCACGAGCAGGAGCTCTGTCCGCCGCTCGGCGGCCTCGACGAGCGCCACTGCCTGTGGCCCGGCCGGCTCGCGCTCGAGCTCGACGAGCACGGCGGCCGCTTCACCCAGAGCTGGAGTGTCGACCGTGCGGGAAACGCGCCGCTCCCCGGCGAGGAACGCTGGTGGCCGCAGGGTCTCCTGGTCGACGGCAAGCCCGCCGCGGCGCTGGCCGAGAAGGGCGCACCCGTCGTGCCGCTGTCTCCGGGCGCCCACATGGTCGCCGGCAGCTTCCGTTGGGACAGCCTGCCCGAGGCGCTCCAGGTCCCCGCCACGACGGGCATCGTGCAGCTCACCGTGCGACAGGCGCCGGTCTTGTTCCCGGAGCGCGCCGCGAACGGGCGACTGTTCCTACGCGGCGCCCGCAGCGCCCGGGTCCAGGAGGATCGCCTCGAGGTATGGGTCGTTCGGCGCCTCGGCGACGAGATCCCGGCCCAGCTCCTCACCCGCGTCGAGCTCTCGGTGTCGGGCCACGCCCGCGAGGTGTTGCTCGCCTCGCCCCTCCTCCCGGACTTTCTGCCGTTCGCGATCAACAGCGCGCTGCCGGCCCGCCTCGACCCCGATGGGCGGCTGCGCGTCCAGGTGCGGCCCGGCGACTGGACGATCGACGTCGCCGCGCGCCATGCGGGACCGCTCACAGCGGCGGGGCCGGCCGCCAAAGCCGGTGGCCTCTGGGCCAGCGAGGAGATCTGGGTGTTCGAGCCGCAGCAGCGCCTGCGGCTGGTCGACGTGTCCGGCGCGCCAGCGGTCGATCCACAGCAGACCCGGCTTCCCGAAGACTGGAAGCGTTTCGCCGCCTACCGTCTTCGGCCCGGCGACACTCTGCGGCTGAGCGAGCGGCGGCGCGGCGATCAGCCTCCGGCCGCCGACCGCCTGCGGCTGCAGCGAACTCTCTGGCTCGACTTCGCGGGTCAGGGGTACACGTTCCAGGACCGCATCACCGGCTCCCTCCACGGCGAGCGCCGGCTGGAGATGGCGCCGCCGAACCAGCTCGAGCGGGTGGTGACCGGCGGCCGCGACCAGGTCGTCACTCGCCAGCCTGGCAGCCCCAACGCCGGGGTCGAGGTGCGGCCGGGAGCGGTCGATCTCGAGGCGGAGGGTCGGTTGGACGAAGATCTCCGTGCGCTGCCCGCGGTCGGCTGGGACCGCGATTTCGAAACGGTACACGGCGACCTCAACCTGCCGCCCGGCTGGCGGCTCCTCGCCGCGTCCGGCGTCGACGAGGCCCCGCAGAGCTGGCTCGCGCGCTGGTCGCTCCTCGATCTCTTCCTCGTCCTCGTCATTGCGCTGGCGGTGCGCCAGCTGTGGGGCAATCGCTGGGGGATCCTCGCCCTCGTCGCGCTCGTCCTGATCTGGCAGGAACCCGATCCCCCGACCTGGGAGTGGCTCGCGGTGCTGGCGGCGGGAGTGCTGCTGCGGCTGCTCCCGGCGGGGAGGACGCGCGCCCTCGTGCACCTGCTGGCGCTGACGGCGACCGTCGCCCTCGTCCTCACGAGCTTGGGGTTCCTCCTCGAGGTCGCCCGCCGGGCGATCGCTCCCGTGCTCGAGTACCCCTCGACGCCGGTGACCGAGCCGGCCTCGGAAGTCGCCGAGCAAAGCGTTCCGGGCGCACCCCCACCGCCCCCGCCGGTTTCGGCGCCGGTCGAGCGCTTCAAGATCGACAGCGACTTCAGGCTGCAGTCATCGCCCGCCAAGGACGGCTACCTCGCCGGCCGTCTCCTTGACGAGGTCGACCCGAACGCCCTCGTCGCGACCGGTCCCGGCCTGCCGCGATGGCGCTGGAACCACGTCGAGCTCCGCTGGGACGGACCGATCCACCACTCGCAAAGGCTGCGACTGTTCCTCGTCCCGCCCTGGCTCAACCGTCTCCTCGGCTTCCTGCGGATCGCGCTCGTCGGCTTGCTCCTGCTGCGCGTGCTGCCGTGGTCGGAGCGCGATGGCCCTCGCTTCCTCGGCCTCCTCGGACGGCGGCCGGCGAGCGCGGCAGTCATGCTCGCCGTCGCGAGCGTGGGCCTCCTCCTCGCAGCCGCTGCCGCGCGCGCCGAGACGCCCTCGGCCGAGGTGCTGAAAGAGCTCCGGGAGCGCCTGCTCGCGAAGCCTGCCTGCCACCCGGACTGTGCCGCCGTGTCGCGCCTCGCCCTCGAGACCGGGCAGGGCGTCTTGCGGGCGCGCCTCGAGGTCGGTGCGGCCGCGCCGGTCGCGGTGCCCCTTCCTGGCGGGGCGCAGCACTGGTTGCCGGCGCTCGTCCTGGTCGACGGCAAGCCGCCGGCGGGTCCGCTCGCGAGCGCCGACGGTCGGCTGTGGGTGCGCCTCGAGCCCGGTCGGCACGAAATCCAGCTCGAGGGTCCGCTGCCGGCGGGCGACAGCGTCGTCCTGGCGCTGCCGTTGAAGCCGCACCGGGTCGACCTCGCCGGTGCGGGCTGGACGGCGACCGGCGTGCACGAGGACGGCGTTCCAGACGACAGCATCCAGCTCCACCGGATGGCGACTGCTCCCATCGACGCGACGGCGACGGCGGCGGGGGCGAGCGGCCCCGCGGGCAACGCCCTGCCGCCGTTTCTCGAAGTGGAGCGGACGCTGCACCTCGGGCTGCGCTGGTCGGTCGAGACCCGCGTCGTGCGGCGAAGCCCGGCGGGCACGCCGGCCGTGGTCGACGTGCCGCTCCTGCCGGGCGAGTCGGTCACCAGCCCAGGGGTGCGGGTGACGCAAGGCAAGGCGCAGGTCAGCCTTGGCCCGGAGGCGGCGGCGGTGGGCTGGGCCTCCGATCTCGCGATGTCCTCTTCGCTCGCGCTCGAGGCGCCGCGCACGCTCGCCTGGACCGAGGTTTGGCAGCTCGATGCCGCCCCCTTCTGGCACGTCACTGCGCAGGGCGTGCCGCCGATCGTCGCGGTGGACGAGGCGCATGAGGGCACCCCAGAGTGGCGTCCCTGGCCCGGCGAGCGCCTGGTCTTCCAGGTGAACCGCCCAGCCGGCGTGCCCGGCAGCTCGGTCACCATCGATCGCAGTCAGCTCACCCTCGCGCCGGGCGCCCGCTCGACCAGCGCGACGCTCGACATCGACCTCCGGAGCAGCCGCGGAACTCAGGAGATCGTGACGCTCCCGGACGGGGCGACGCTGCAGTCGGTCGAGCTCGGGGGCGGCGCGTTGCCGGTGCGCCAGGAAGGACGGCGCGTGAGCCTGCCGATCGCGCCCGGTGCCCAGCACGTCCGGGTCACCTGGCGGGAGCCTCGCGGCAACGCATTCCTGTACCGGACCGGGCGGGTCGACCTCGGTCACCCGAGCGTCAACGCGGCGACGGTCGTCCAGGTGGCGGCCAGCCGCTGGGTGCTCCTGACCGGTGGTCCGCCGCTCGGTCCGGCGGTGCTCTTCTGGGCACTGCTCTTGCTCTTGCTCCTGCTCGCCATCGCGCTCGCGCGGCTCGGCTTTTCGCCTCTCCGCGCGCGCGACTGGCTCCTCCTCGGCGTCGGCCTCTCGCAGGTGCCACTCGCGGCGGCCGCCGCCGTCGCGGGCTGGCTTCTCGCGGTCGGCTGGCGCCGCGCGAAGGCGGCGTCCATCCGTCGTGGCCTGGTCTTCGACCTCCTCCAGGTCCTGCTATGGGTCTGGGGATTCCTCGCGATCGGCATTCTCTGCTTCGCGGTGCGGGCAGGGCTGCTCGGTTCGCCCGAGATGCAGATCGCCGGCAACGCTTCAACGGGCAATCTGCTCAACTGGTTCAGCGATCGTGCCGGCACGCTGCTTCCCGGCGCGTGGTTCCTGTCGCTGCCGATGTTCTGCTATCGGGTCGCGATGCTCGCCTGGGCGCTCTGGCTCGCCATCGCGCTCCTGCGCTGGCTGCGTTGGGTCTGGCAGAGCCTCACGCTTTCCGGGGGCTGGCGGCGGCTGACGAAGGCCAAGGCCCCCGCGCCGCCGGCCGCGCCCTGAGCCGAGCTCCCCGCCGGCGGCCCCCCACTGCGCCCTACCTGCGCCGCCACGCTCAGAAGCTGAACGTCTGCTCCTCGGCGATCAGCACGACCGGCGGCCC
>DATNKH010000445.1:0-4052 GCA_035603475.1 Thermoanaerobaculia bacterium | reverse complement strand
CTCGCGGTCTTCGTCAACCGCTCCGGACACGCCATGAGCCGGCAGGGCTTCTGGAAGATCCTGCGCGGCTACGCGCTCGCGGCGGGCCTGCGCTCCGCGCCCTCGCCGCACGTGCTGCGCCACAGCTTCGCCACCCACCTGCTCGAGCACGGCGCCGACCTCCGCGCGGTGCAGATGATGCTCGGCCACGCCGACATCTCGACCACCCAGATCTACACCCACATCCACCAGCAGCGGCTGAGAAGCCTCTACGACCGCTTCCACCCCCGCGCCTGAGCGGGGGACGCGGGCATGCCGGCGCGCCGGCGCCAGAGCTCCTGGGCGAGGAGACCGGCCGCCAGGTAGCAGGCGCTGCCGAGCGCGAAGGTGAAGCTGATCCCCTTCTCCATGGCGAGGTAGACCGCGGCGACGCTGGCCACGACCGAGCAGCTGGCGTTGAGCGCCCAGCCCCACATCATGAGGTCCAGCCGCGCTCCGATCAGCTTGACGCCGGTGGCCATCGGCAAGCCCATCAGGAAGCCGAGGGGCGCGATGACGGCGACGGTGCAGAGCACCCGCAGCGTCAAGGGCAGGGCGACCAGCTCCGCCAGCAGCCACGAGCGGCCGAGCAACAGGGTGAGGATGCCCCCGCACAGCGCGATGAAGGCGAGCGCCAGCGCCGACCTGCCGGCGAGGGCCAGGCGCTGTCCGAGCAGGCTGCCGGCGCCGGTCGTCAGCAGCAGCGTCGCGAGGACGGTGGCGAAGGTGTAGGTGGGATTGCCGAGCACCACCGAGAGCAGGTGGAAGAGATCGATCTCGATGAGGATGTAGCCGGCGCCGATGGCGCTGAAGTAGGCCAGGGCGGCCCAGCCGCCGGCGCCGAGCGGCGCCATGCGTCGGGCCACGGGAACCAGCGGCAGCAGCACGAACGGCACCAGCAGCGCGAGCAGCAGGCCCAGGCAGGCGGCGAGGTCCTTGACCGCCGGGCCGGGCGCGCGGTGGGGGCCGCCGCGCGCGGCGAAGTAGAAGGGGTTGTCGTCGGTCGACGGCGTGATGTCGTAGGGCGCCTCGCGGTAGAAGCGCTCGAGGTCCGCGCCGCTCGCGGTGATGGTGGCGCGGATGACCCCCGAGAACAGCGAGAAGGGTTGCAGGATCTCCGCCGGCGCCGGCCCGCCGTCGGGCAGCCAGATGGGAACGAACTCGAGCCGCCGCAGGAAGTCGCGGGCGCGGGCGGTCTCCTCGGCGGTGAACGGCGAGCGCTTCACCAGCACGTAGCACATCGGCCGGGGGTGGAAGGGGCTGACCGCTCCGGCCACCAGGATCTGCCGGCCCGGGTCGGCGACGCCCTCGCGGCGCAGCGCCTCGACCGCCACCGCGATGCCGCGCATCGAGTCGCTGACCACCATCTCGCCGAAGCCGAGGGCGCGCAGGAAGGCGAAGCAGCCGCCGGGGCGCAGGTGGCGCAGCATCTCGCGGTACGCCTCGACGGTGTAGAGATAGTTCTCGCTGAAGGCGAGCGCGGTGGCGCTGCCGCCGAAGTCGACCCAGGTGAGGTCGATCAGGTCCCACTGCTGGCGCGTGCGCAAGATGAAGGTCCTGCCGTTCTCGACGAACGTCCGTACTCCCGGCAGCTCGTAGGGGCGCCCCGAGAACGCGGCCAGGTCCTGGTTGACCACCCGCACCACCAGCGGGTTGATCTCGACCAGGGTGACGTCCCGCCGTCCGCGCCGCACCGCCTGCAGGACGTCGACCCCGCCCCCCGGTCCGATGATCAGCTCGCTGCCCTGGGCCGGCACCAGCTGCTGGCCGAGGGCGGTCAGGTCGGCGTCGAGATAGTCGTAGGCGGCGAGCGACCGCGGATCGCCGTCGAAGCGCACGATCTGGCTGCCGCCGATGCCGTCGATCAGCAGGCTGAGCATCGGGAACCGCCGGCCGTGGTAGGCGGGCGACAGCGCCCAGGTCTGGAAGAACCCAGGCAGGGCCCGGACGCTCGAGAAGGAGTTCCACTCGCTCAGCACCTCGTGGCGGAACATGGTCGTGACATGGGGAGGGCGGGCGACCCGCCGTACAGCCGCGAGAGTGTTGCCGGCCAGCAGCAGCACCGCGGCGGCGGCCAGGGCGAGCAGCGCCAGCCGCCGCCTGCCGCCGCTCAGCGCGAACAGCGCGGCGGCGGTGGCCGGCAGCACGGCGAGCACCTTGAGCAGCACCTCGACCGGCGTCAGGCCGGAGAGCAGCGCCACCGCCGCCAGGCAGCCGAGCGCCGCGGCGCCGAGGTCGACGGCATAGACGCGATGGAAGCGGGCGCGGCAATCGGCGAGAACGATGGCGACGACCAGGCCGCCGCAGAGGAACGTCGGGAACAGGCAGGCGAAGAGCGCCGCCAGGATCCAGGGCCGGCGGCCGGCGGAGGCGGTGCCGGCGATGCCGAGGCGAGGGTAGATGACCAGCAGGGCCAGGGTGCCCGCCAGGCAGCAGAACGCCATCGCCAGGCTGCCCCAGGCGGCTTGCGCGCCGCTGCGCTCGTGCGTGAACGTGCGCGGCGCGAGCTGCACCAGCAGCGCGCCGGAGCCCAGGCCGAGCATGGCGAGCGAGACCAGCAGGAAGGCGAAGTAGTAGCTGATCGTGCTGCCGATCAGGCGCGACAGCACGATCTGCAGCGCCAGCACGGTGAAGGCGATCTCGCCGAACGCGAACAGCTGCAGCCCGCGCGATCCCGGCCGGTGGCCGCTGCCGCGGCCGCCACGGCTGCCATCGAGGGCGGCGCTCTCCATGCCGGCGGCGCCGCTGCCGGCACCGCCCCTGTCGTTGCCGCCCTCGCCGTCGCCGCGGCCCCTATGGTCCATGCGCCGAGAGGATAGCAGCCGCTTCGGCAGGGGCCGCCGCCAGGCTTCCGGGTCACGCCGGAGTCCGCGGGGGTTTGCAAAATTTGCAAGAAATAAGACTAGCAGAACCAGGTGCGGTGGCGTAGAATACACGCCGCCCTTGACCTGGCTCTCTCAAGCGTACGCCGGAATGGATGCCCGCAACCTCCAGCACCAGAAGGGACATGCAACTCTGATGCCTCCACGCCGTGGCCACACTCTGCCCCTCGTCGCTCTCGTCATCAGCCTTGCAATCGTCGCGGCAGGCGCCGCCGCCCATGCCGCTCACGCCGACCTGGTCATCCTGGCCGATGGCGGCGTGCTCAAGATCAAGACCTACGAGCTGTTGGACAACGACCATGCCCGCCTCACGCTGCTGTCCGGCGGCCGCCTGACGTTGACGCTGACTCGCATCGAGCGGGTGGTCGACGACGAGGTGGCCCCCGACCCGGGGCCCATGCCGCAGAAGGCGGCAGGCTCGGCCACCGCCAGCTTGCCGACGCTGCCGTTGCGTTTCGACCCCTCGCAGACGGTGCCCGATGGGCGCTGGGGCGCGATGATCTACGAGACGGCGCGCCGCCACGCCCTGAACCCCTGGGTGGTCGCGGCGGTGATCCGGGCCGAGTCCGCAGGCAACCCGCGCGCGGTGTCGCGGGTCGGCGCCCGCGGCCTGATGCAACTGATGCCGGCGACCGCCGAGCGCTTCGGGATCCGCCATCGGCGACTGTTCGACCCGGCGCAGAACCTGGAAGCCGGCAGCCGCTACCTCTCCTGGCTCGTCGACCAGTTCCCCGACGACCTCGCGAAAGTGCTCGCGGCCTACAACGCCGGCGAGAACGCCGTAGCCCGCTACGGCGGCGTGCCACCCTACCGCGAGACCCGCGGCTACGTCCGGCGCATCTTCGCCAGCCTCGGCCTGGCCATCGCTCCCGAGTGGGAAGGCGAAGCGCCGGCCGTCCAGGTCGTCGCCGCCAGCCGCGCGGCAGGCCGGTAGCGGCCTGGCCCCCCGTCCCGGGAGAGGACGCCCCGGGAGTCCCCCCCCGGTCCGGCCCTTAGGACGCTTTGCCGGCCTCCTCGAGCAGGGCCTCTACCTCCGCAACAAGGTGGGGGAGATCACTTTCAGCGACACCCCAGACGGCGGCGTCGTCGATGGTGTCGTAACCGTGAATGATTCGATTGCGGAAGCTGATGATGCGATGGAGCTCCTCTATC
>DATNKH010000444.1:0-2272 GCA_035603475.1 Thermoanaerobaculia bacterium | reverse complement strand
TGCCCCATAGACTTGGACCCTCGCCCAAAGGGAGGAGAAGGGGCCGGGGGGCCCGCCCGCGGCGGCCCGGTAGGTCGCTCGGTCCGCCTGCCCTGACGGTGTCCGTGGCATAGAATGCCGGCGCGGCTCAGCGCCTCGGCGCCGCGGCCTCGACCGATGCTCAATCTACCCAACCTGCTGTCGATCTGCCGGATCCTGCTCGTCCCGCCCCTGGTGGTGGTGCTGCTGACCAAGTTCGAGGACAAGGAGTGGTGGGGGCTCGGCCTTTTCCTGCTCGCGGCGATCATGGACTTCTTCGACGGCTACCTCGCCCGCCGCCGCCGCGAGGTGACCCGTCTCGGCATCCTGCTCGACCCCGCCGCCGACAAGATCCTGATCTCGGCGGCGTTCATCTCGCTGGTCGAGATGGGGGAGGCGCCGGCCTGGATGGTGGTGGTGATCGTGGCGCGCGAGTTCGCGGTCAGCGCCCTGCGCAGCTTCGCCGCCGCCGAGGGCCGCGTCATCCCGGCCGTCTTCTCGGGCAAGCTCAAGACGGTCGTGCAGATCGTCGCCGTGGCCGCCCTCATCATCCACAGCCAGCTGCCCGGCGAGCTCAAGCACATCTCCAAGATCTCGCTCTGGGCGGCGGTGCTGATCTCGGTCTACTCCGGCGTCGAGTACTTCGTGCGCTTCCGCCGCTACGTGCTGGCCGGCGAGGCCGCACCCGCGGCTACTGCGGAGGTCGCTGCGGGAGCTGCGGGCGCTGCCGGCGCCGCGGCCACCGCGCCGGCCCCGCCGGACACGCCTGCCCCTTCGCCCGTTGCCCGGGGCGACGCGCGGTGAGCCGCCTGCTCGCCAGGCTGGCGCGCCTGGCGCGCCGGCGGTACCGCGCCATCTTCGTGGTGTTCGCGGTGCTGGTCGGGCTGTCGGCGGTGTCCATCCTCCGGCTGTCGTTCGACACCGACATGCTCAACCTGCTGCCGCGGCGCGACCCGGCGATCCACTCCTACATCCAGATGCTGCAGGACTTCGGCAGCAACACCTACGTGCTGGTGGTGATCGAGCTGCCGGAGGGGGCGGTGCCGGAGCCCTACGAGTCGCTGGCCGACGACCTCGCCGCGGGCCTGGCCAGGCTGCCCGAGGTCAAATCCGTGCAGCATCGCCTCGGCAACCCGGAGGAGCTGCTCGCCGCCTTCTTCCCCAAGTCCGTGCTCTTCCTCGACGAGGCCGGGCGGCGCGAGGTCGAGGCGCGCTTGAGCGACGCGGGGATCCACCGGCGGGTGAGCGAGCTCCGCCGGCAGCTCGCGACTCCCCAGGCGCTCTCCGTCAAGGAGGTCGCCAAGCTCGATCCGCTCGGTCTCTCCGACCTGCTGCTCGGCCACGTCGCCAGCTCGCGCGGCACGCTGCAGGTCGACTGGGCAAGCGGCTACTACCTGTCGCGCGACCACCGCCTGCTGCTGGTCCTGGCGGAGCCGCGGCGCCCCCCCCAGGACATCCCCTTCGACGAGCGCCTGACCCGCGGGACCGAGGAGGTCGTGGCCGGCGCTCTCGGCCGCTGGGGAGCGATCGCCGGTCCCGACGGTCCGGCCAGGCCGAAGGTCGAGATCGGCGGCCCCTACGTCTCGGCGCTCGGGGACGCGGCGCTGATCCGCCACGACATGTTCGTCAACATCGCCACCTCTGCGCTGGCGGTGCTGGTCCTCTTCCTGTTCGCGTTCCGGCGCGCCGGCGCTCTCGTCTATGCCTTCGTGCCGCTGCTCACCGGCCTGGTGCTCACCTTCGGCTTCGCCGGCGTCGCGTTCGGCGCTCTCTCTTCGGCCACCAGCGTCTGCGCGGCTCTGCTGATCGGCCTGGGCATCGACTTCGTCATCGTCTCCTACGGCCGCTACGTCGAGGAGCGGAACCGCGGCCGCGACGTGGAGTCCGCGCTGGCGACGATGAGCAGCTCGACCGGCAGCGCGGTGATCGCCGGGGCCACCACCACCGCCGCCACCTTCTACGCCTTCACCTTCACCGGCTTCACCGGCCTGCGCCAGATGGGTCTGCTGACCGGCACCGGCATCCTCTTCTGCATGGTCTCGGTGCTGCTGCTGCTGCCGGCGATGCTGGCGTGGAGCGCCGATCACCACCAGCGCCGCCGCACCGAGCCGAGGTTCTATCTCCACAGCTTCGGCACCCGGCGGCTGACCGCCCTGTGCATGCGCCATCCGCTGGCGGCGATGTGCGTGGGGGCGGCGCTCACCCTGGCGGCGCTCGCGGCGTCGCGCCATCTGACCTTCGACGACAGCATGGC
>DATNKH010000443.1:0-13380 GCA_035603475.1 Thermoanaerobaculia bacterium | reverse complement strand
GCCGTCTCCCCGAAGGAGTTCTCGTGGCCGGAGCAGGTGCCGCTGGCGGCGATATGCGGCGCCTCGCCGCCGCTGCCGGCGCCACCCTGGCGCAGGCCGTCCGCGGCCACCTGGAAGGCTTCCTCGACGGAGACGAAGCCGTTGCCCCTGGTATCGCTCTCGGCCGCCACCGCCGCCAGCCACAAGGGCCGGATGAAGGGCTCGCAGCGCACTTCGTGGCGGTCGTCGGTGCTCGACACCGCGACGACGTTGCGGCCGAGCGCGAGGGCGGCGTTGGCGAAGCCGCCCGAGTAGCACTGGTCGGCGATCAAGATGAGCTTGCCGAACGGCAGCTCGGCCAGGCGCTGCATCAGCTCGTGGGCGGTGATCGAGCCGCCCTGCAATTCCAGGCTGGTGCGGCCGAACATCCGGTAGCCGTGGCCGGTCAGGTAGACCAGCAGCCGGTCGCCGGACCGCATCCGGCCGCGCAGCTGCGCGAACGCCTGCCGCAGCCCCTGCTCGGTGGCCGGTTGGCGCCAGGGCGTCGGCCCTGCCGCGGCTGACCCGGCGCCGTCCGCGGACGCCGGGGGAGCGAGGACCAGCGTGTTCTCCGGCGCGTAGCCCAGCTGCGACAGGCTGGCGAGCGACAGCGCGACGTTGTAGTTATGGGTGAACGAGTCGTCGCCATTGACGATCAGGGCGAACTGCGTGGCGCCGCCGGTCCCTGTGCCGGCCGGCCGCGAAGGGAGGGACGCCGAGGCGGCGACGGGCGCCGTCGCGGCGAACCACGCCAGCGCGCCGAGCAGCGCGGCGACAACGGCGACGGGAAGGTGCCGGCCGCGTGGAGCTGCGGCGGGTTGCTCGACGCGTACGGCCTGGACTCGATCGTTCATGGCGGCCTCCCTCATTGACACTCTCAGGATAGCGGCCATGCCGAGATGCCTCCATCGGACCGGCGACCGACTTCGCGTGGGCGGCAGCGGAAGTCGCCTGTAGGACGAAAGCCGACACGAGGCCGAGCCGCGGACGCGGCAGGCGTTCCGGGGCGGCTCCCGGCGCTGGTGCGCCGGGGACCGTCCGCGGGAGCGCTGGAGATCGAGGTTGGAGTGAGAAGCCGGGCCGGTGCCGGCAGCCGGCCTCAGGGGCAGGGCAGCGCGGAGGTGTCTTGCACCGGCACCGCGCTCTGCAGGTCCTGGTTGGTGTAGGTCTGCTGATTCAGCGCCACGGTGTCGGTCACGGTGACGATGAAGCCGACGTTGGTGGTGGCCGCATAGAACAACCAGAAGTGCGAGGTCAGCGAGCAGCCGTCGAGGATCTTGACGAGCAGCTCCGGGTTGCTGGCCTGGAAGAACCAGAAGAGCCCGCCCTGGGTGACGCCGAGACCGGCCCCTGAGATCGCCTGGCCGGAACCGGATTGGCCGCCGCCCTGGGAGGTCGCATAGCTCACCTGGATCTTGAAGCGGCGGTCGCCGGGGATCTGGTCGATGCACAACGTCGTGGCGCCGGGCACGCACGCGCCGGGCGCCACCGTCGGGCTCAGCCACGTCGCGATCGACGGGAAGGTCACGCTGAAGGCGCCGTCGAACTCGGAGTTGGCGTAGTCGCAGCCGTTGTTGACGTCGTGGCCCGAGAAGGCGCAGCCGCCGCCGAGTTGGCCCACCACCTCGCCGTTGGCGAGCAGGAGCGGCGCCCCCGAGCTGCCGCCGAAGGTGCCGCCTTTCTGCAGCTGACCATAGATGAAGTCGGGCCGTGGCTTCGGCACGAACGGCGGTTGCAGGTTGCCGCAGTCCGGGAAGTTGTGGTCACTGAGCTGCACGAACGACTGGGAGTACCGCTCGGGATCGATGGTGCTGCCAGGCGCCGGGAAGGAGAGCCGGAAGAGCTGCGTGCCCTGCGTCAGTGCGCCGGCGCTGGCGTTCCAGCCGAGGAAGAAGCGGTTGCTGTCCGGCGGGCTGAACAGGCGTACGAAGGTGAAGTCCGACTTGGTGTTGGTGGCCAGCAGGTAGCCGCCGAATGCGGTCGGCAGCGTCGTCTCGTCCGGGGGCGTGCCATTGCACGAGCTGGTGAAGTAGTCGAACACCGCTTCCAGGCTGCTGGCCGCGGACTGGTCGGCGAAGCAGTGATTGGCGGTCAGCAGGTAGGGAATGAAGTCGCTCTTGGTGTCGGCGAGCAGGCCGCCCGAGCAGATGAAGCCCTGGTTCTGATCGACGAAGAACAGCTGTGCCATGGCATGCCGGTAGGTGGCGAGGTTGGACAGCGCATTGGCGGCGGAACAGCTCGAATCGATCACGCAGGACGCTTCGCCGGTATCCGCGACGCCAGCGCCGGCATGAGCCAGGTCGACCAGCTCCAGGACCTCGCGCACCGCGAAGCTGGCGGCGGCGGCACCCGCCGGGACGTGGACCTCGAAGAGCAGCGAGTCCCCCTTGACGCTGGGTGTCCACAGGCCGCCCTGCGGCGAGAGCAGCTCGAGCCCGAACTCGCGCGGCGTGCCGCCCTGGGACTCCACCCACATGCGGGTGCCGGCCGGGAGGTGAACGTCGGAGAGGTGGAGGCGCAGGCGATAGGCGTCCTGCACCGTGACGCGAGTCCCCCAGGCCAGCTCGCCGGTGCCGCCGGCGGCGAGCAGGCCGCCGGCGAACGGCCGGGGCGTCGCCACCCTGCCGGCGACGCCGGCGACGCCGCCCAGCCGGACGATGGCCGGCGAGGTGAGGACTCGCGTGAAGCCGTTCTTGAACGGCAGCCTGCCGGCGGCGTTCCAGGCCTGGAGGGCCGCGAGCTGGTCGGCGGCGCCGGCGCTGGCCGGCGGCAGAGTGTGGAGCGGCGCTGTGGCCAGGGCCGATTCGAGCTGCAGCCGCGGCGCCGGAGCCGTTCGCGACTCGGCGGCCGGCGGCATCCAGGCGCCTTCGACGCTCTGGGCGCGGCCGCCGGAGGCGGTGTAGAGGAGGCCGGAGACCAGGGCGGCGGCGGCCAGTGCGGAACGACGGGTGGTCACGAGGAGCTCCTTTCGCGCTGAGCCGGCGGTGGCCCGGGTCAGCCTCTCTGACTAGCTAGCCATAACCTGGCATTATAACCGCAGAGATGGTGCAAACGCATAAATCGGCCAGGCTCGCCCTGCGTCGCGGGCCGGCAAGACCCCGCCGCCGGCCGCGTCACTCGTGGCGCAGGGCGTCGAGCGGGTCGGCTTCGAGGGCTCGCCGGGCGGGGAGGGCGCTGGCGAGGACTGCCACGCCGGCGAGGAAGAGGGCGATCAGGGCATAGCTCGCCGGATCGGTCGGGCTGATCTCGTAGAGCAGGCGCCCGAGCAGCCGGTTGACGCCGAGGGCGGCGGCGATGCCGCAGGCGATTCCGGCCGCGGTGAGGGCCAGCGCCTGGCCGATCACGATGGCCAGCACGTGGCGGTGGCGGGCGCCCAGGGCCATGCGCACGCCGATCTCGCGCAGGCGCTGGCTGACGTTGTAGGACAGCACGCCGTAGATGCCGATCGCGGCGAGGGCGAGTGCGACGGCGCCGAAGACCCCGAACATCTGGCTGAACAGCCGTTGCTCCCAGGAGCCGGCGCGCCGCACCTGGTCCATGGTGGCAAGCCGGAAGACCGGCAAGGCGGGGTCGGCCGCATGCACTGCCTGCCGGACGAGCGGCGCCAGGGCCGCCGGGCGGACCCTGCCACGCACGACGAGCCCGGTGCCGGGGACCGCCAGGTAGGGGTAGGGCAGGTAGGCGCTTGCCTCGACCCGGTTGGAAATCTCTTCGCCCTTGAAGTCGGCGACCACGCCGATGACCGTCAGCCATTCCGGGTGGGGGGTGTCGCTCAGCCGGAAACGCCGTCCGAGCGCCGTCTCGCCAGGCCAGAACCGGTTGGCGAAGGTCGCGTTGACGACCGCCACGGGAGTGAAGGCCGAAGCCTCCGCCGCGGTGAATCCGCGGCCGCCCAGCAGGCGCGTGCCCAGGGTGCGGAAGAAGTGGGCGGTGACGCTGGTGTAGAAGGCGCTCGGCTCCTTGGCGTGCTCGACGGCCCGCCCCGCGATCGCCACCGTGGCATGGCTGCCGCCACCGGCGAGCGGCACCTAGGAGAAGGTGTCGGCGCTCGGTTCCTGCGTGCGGCTGCGGTGCAGCGCCACGATGCGGTCGGGATCGGCGAAGGGGAAGGGGCGGAACAGCGCCGCCTCGACGATGCTGTAGACGGTGGTGTTGGCGCCGATGCCGAGCGCCATGCACAGCACCGCCACGGCGGTGACGCCCGGGTTCTTGGCCAGCATGCGCCAGGAAAGCCGGAGATCTTGCAGCAACGCTTCCACGAGGCACCTCCAACGCGGCGCCCGCCGCCGGCTACCAGGATACGGCGCGTCGGCGGTCGAGTTGCAGCCTTGCAACCCCTGCCCTCCGCCACCCCCCAACGGTGGTGCGGCGGATGCCACCGGCAGCATGCAGCACCGGTGCCGGGACCGGTGCCGGGACGGTACTCCGAAGTCAGGGCGTGCCCGGGTGCTCGGCCGCCTCGATCCCCTCGATCGCCGGGAGCGGGCGCACGCCGGGCCCCGGTTCCGGATCCAGGCCGTAGATGCGCTCGAGCTCGGCGATGCGGCGCAGGGACGGCGCAGAGAACGGTGTGCGGCCCGCGAAAGCGTGCAGCACGATGCCTTCCAGCAGGTCGCCCAGCGACAGGTCATAGAGCTCCGCCAGCGCCTTCAGCACCTTGACGAGGCGCTTCTCCATGCGCACCCCGGTCTGGACCCGCTCGCCCTGGCCTTCCGGATGCCTCGCCATCGCTCGCCTCCCCTTTCCCAGGGACCGCTCCGGCAGCCCGCCATCGAGGCTCGGCCGGCCCCAATGATCTAGACGGAGAAAGGGGGTGGTTTTGCGTCTGGCGGGGCGTCGTCCTGCCGTTCCGGCGCGGCCGCCGCGGTCGGGCCGGCGGCGACGCGGAGCTCCATGGCCTCGATCACGAAGGTGCCGAAGAGCAGCAGCAGGGCGCTCACGGCGAGCCCGGCCAGGACGCCGCTCGGCAGGTCGCCGTCGTAGACGATGCGTGCCCAGCCGACCAGCACGACGACCGTGGCGGCGAGCAGGGCCGCGGGCCAGCGCCAGTGTGGGCGGTCGAAGGTCAGCAACAGGGCGGCGGCACCGTAGGCGATGGCGGCGACCAGGGCGTTGCCGCTGAGCAGGCCGGAGAAGATGCCGAGCGCGCCGTTCCACCAGTTCAGCGCCCGGCTGAGGTCGGCGCTGAGCGCCAGGCCGACGAGGTACATCGTGGCCATCACAAGGCCGTGCACGCGCCGGCCCCGGCGGAAGCACCAGAGGGTCACCAGCAGCACGATCACCAGCGCCGCGGGAGCCGAACCGAGAGCGGCGAAGACTGCCAGCAGGCCGTCGACCAGCGGCCCGCCCGCCGCCGCCAGGCGGTCGGCGACGTGCTGATCGAAGCCGGTGGAGCGGTGGGCGACCACTCTGCCGGCGACGCGGGCGAGCGTGCCGAGGACGGTGAGCTCGATGGCCAGCAGCCAGAGCTGGCTCTGCGTGAGACCGCGGCCAAGCGACTCGCGGACCCACACCTGGACGCGGTCGCGGTGACGCTCCGCCGCGCGCAGCATCAGCAGGCCGGCGACCAGCACCAGCACCGAGAGCCCGGCGCGGCCGATCCAGTGCTCGATGTGCTGCCAGCTCTCGCCGAAGGCGTAGCCGACCAGCCCGACGGCGGTCGACCACAGCAGGCAGGCGACCGCGTCGACCGCCGCGAACCGCCGCCAGGGAATGCGGCTGATGCCGGCGAACAGCGGCGCGAAGGCGCGGACGCCGGAGAGGAAGCGGGCGATCAGGATGGTCTTGGCGCCGTGCCGGTCGTAGAAGCCGGCGATCGATTCGAGGCGCTGCGCGGTCAGGCCGACCCAGCGCCCGTGCCGCTCGACCAGGGCGCGGCCGCCGCGACGGCCGATCCAGTAGCCGCTGTTGTCGCCCGCGGCCGCCGCCAGGAACGCCGCCACCAGGACCCCAAGGAGGGGCAGGGATCCCTGGCGCGCGAAGAAGCCGCCTGCCAGGAGCACCGTTTCGCCCGGCAGCGGCACGCCGCAGCCCTCGAGGTAGATCGCGACCACGATCACGGCGAAGCCGTAGCTCGCGAACGCGTTGACCAGCCAGTGACTCATCGCGTTAAGATACTCCGGAGGGGTTGCAAAATAGAGTGAGTAGGGATATTATATGTCCTGTGACAGCCCAGAACCTTCCCTTCTTCGGCCGTGCAAACCGGCACGGAGAGTTCGTGCCCACCCCGGGCACGACCGGGGAAAGATGGAAGGCCAGGGCCCGACTCCCCAGGGAGATTACATGATCAAGAGTCTGATGCCATGTGAATGCGGAGGCGAGCCGACCGCCAGGAGCCTCTCCTACCTCAGAGGCCGCTGGTTCTGGGTGGTGTGCAACACCTGCCAGGCGCGCTCTGCCGATCGCACCACCCTCGACGAGGCCGCGGCGGATTGGAACCTGCGCGGCAAGCGGAACCAGGCCGAAGCGCGGCAGCCTCGCGCCAAGATCCGGCGCCAGGCCTGACCGGTCTCGAACCGGCGCGTCGCGCAGCCCCCCGGGGCTCGCACCGCCGGGCGCTCCAGTGCTCGGCCTAACGGCGCCGCCGGCCAACGGCGCCGCAGCGCCACCATCGTCTCCGCCGGACAACGGCGCCGCAGCCGCATCGTCTCCGCCGGACAACGGCACCGCAGCCCCATCGTCTCCGCCGGACCCCTCTGAGAAGCCGCCCAGCCTCTCGGGACAGCCCTGAAGGCTCGTCCACCTCGCGGCTCGTCCGGCAGCTGTCCTGGATGGCCCTGCCCCGGCCAGTCCTCAGCGCTACTTGCTCTTGACTATTGTGTAGTCTATAGTATGATCCAGTTCACAGCGATGGGAACGCCATCGCCCTGAACCGCGTCTTCGGACCGCCGGTGCTCGGCGAGCGACATTCCCGGACGGAAGGAAGCGGGGGCGACCATGGACACGGAAAGTGCTGAGCTGCGGAAGTTCCGGAAGGAGCTGAACGCCGGGGCGGTCTCGTTGGTGCTGCTGGCGCTGCTGGAGCGCGCCGCGGCGCCGATGTACGGGTACCAGATCGGCCGCTCCCTCGAGGAGATGGCGGGCGGCGCGCCCCTGGTCAAGCAGGGGACCCTCTATCCGCTGCTGCGGACGATGGAGGCCAACGGCTTGCTGCGCAGCGAGGTCGAGCCTTCGGTCACCAGCCCGCCGCGGCGCTACTACACCATCACCGAGCAAGGCCGCCAGGTCCTGCCGCTCTGGCGGGGCGCCTGGGAGCAGACGCGAGACTTCGTGGACGCGATCCTCGGCGACACGCACCTGCACCTGACGGCCGCGGCGGAACCGGCCAGCGAAGGGAGCGAGCATGCCTGACACCGACGAGCAGGTCAGGACCATCCAGGAGTACCTGGACCGCCTGAACGAAGAGCTGGCGGGGAGCGATCCGGCGCTGATCCAGGACGCCCTCTACGACGCCGAGGACTATCTGCGCAACGCCACGGGCGGCGCCGCGGAGGCGGCACCCGGCCCCCACCGGGAGACGGCGGAGACGGCGGAGGCGGCCTTCGAGCGCGCGGTCCAGCGCTTCGGCACCCCCCGCGAGGTGGCCGAGGCCTACCGCGAGAACGACTCGCGCGTCGCCGCGGCGCTCGCCCATCCGGCCCCGAGGGGGGCCCAGGACCCGGCCCGCCGGATCCTGGGCGTCTTCCTCGACCCGCGGGCCTACGGCGCCCTGCTGTTCATGTTCCTGTCGCTGGCGACCGGGGTGCTGTACTTCACCTGGGCGGTGACCGGCCTGTCGCTGTCGCTCGGCCTGAGCATCCTGATCATCGGCTTCCCGGTCGCGCTCCTCTTCCTCGCCAGCGTCCGCCTCTTCTCCCTGGTGGAGGGGAGGCTGGTCGAATCGCTGCTCGGGGTCCGCATGCCCCGGCGGCCGCGGTTCGCGACGCCGGAGGGTACCCTCTGGACGCGGCTGCGTTCCTGGCTGGCCGACCGCCGGACCTGGACGACCCTGCTCTACATGGTCCTCAAGCTGCCCCTGGGCATCTTCTCGTTCGTGCTGTTCACGGTGCTGATGTCGATCTCGCTGGCGCTGCTGGCGGCGCCGATCACCCAGCTCTTCTTCGACGAGCCGTTGATCCATACCTACAGCAATCACTATCTCTACGTGCCCCCCTGGGGGTTCCCGCTGTTCTGGCTGGCGGGCCTGCTCGACCTGCTCCTGGTCATGCACCTCGCCCGGGTGCTCGGCCGCGCCTACGGCGCGATCGCCAAGGCAATGCTGGTACGGACGTAGAGCGGCGCCGGCCCCGAGGCCGGCGCCGCGGTTGGTGCCTTCGGAAGACGGGCGTAAGATCCTCCCAGCCGGGGTGCCGCGACAGGCGACAGGCGGAGCTGCGGCCTCGCGGACCAACGCCCCTTCCAAGGAGGATCGCCCATGGCCGTACGTTCTCGCGCCGCCGAAGAGTTGAACCCGTTCCGTATCGCGCAGATCCAGCTCGATCGCGCCCTGCCGCACGTGGATGGCAGGGCCGGCCTGCTCGACTACCTGCGCCGGCCCGAGCGCCTGCTGCGGATCGAGTTCCCGGTGAGCATGGACGACGGCAGCATCCGCGTCTTCACCGGCTTCCGCGTGCAGCACAACGGCGCGCGCGGCCCCTACAAGGGCGGCATCCGCTACCACCCCGGGGTGACCGAGGACGAGGTCAAGGCGCTGGCGGCCTGGATGACGTGGAAGACGGCGGTGATGGACATCCCCTTCGGGGGCGCCAAGGGCGGCGTGATCTGCGATCCGAAGCAGCTGTCCCGCGACGAGAAACGGCGGATCACCCGGCGCTACGTGACCCAGCTCGGCGGCGCGCTGGGCCCGATGGTGGACATCCCGGCGCCCGACGTCTACACCGACGAGACCACGATGGCGTGGATCTTCGACACCTTCGACATGACCCACAAGGGCCAGAACAACCTGCCGGTGGTGACCGGCAAGCCGCTCTCGATCGGCGGCTCCTATGGCCGCTCCACGGCCACCGCCCGCGGAGCGCTGGTCTGCGTCGAGGAGGCGATCGGGCGCGGCCTGATCCCGGGAGTGGAGCAGCTGTCGGCGGCGCGTGTCGCGGTGCAGGGCTTCGGCAACGCCGGCGCGCACTTCGCGCACCTGGCGGCGGAGGGCGGGGCCCGGATTGTCGCGGTGAGCGATTCCGCGGGCGGCATCCGCTCGGCCAAGGGTCTCGACGTGGCCAAGGTCCTGGCTCACAAGGCGAGGACCGGCAGCGTGGTCGGCCTCAAGGGGGCCGACAAGGTCAGCAACGAGGACCTGCTGGAGCTCGACTGCGACGTGCTGGTGCCGGCGGCGCTCGAGAACCAGATCACCGGCCGCAACGCCTCCCGCATCCGCGCCAAGCTCGTGGCCGAGGCGGCCAACGGCCCCACCACGCCGGTGGCGGACGACATCCTGGCGAAGCGCGGGGTCGTCGTCGTCCCGGACATCCTGTGCAACGGCGGCGGTGTGACCGTCTCGTACTACGAGTGGGTGCAGAACCTGCAGGATGAGCAGTGGGACGAGGCCACGGTCAACGCCAAGCTGCGCCGCAAGATGGTCAAGGCCTTCCACGAGGTCTTCGACATCGCGGAGAAGAGGCAGGTCGATCCGCGCGTCGCCGCCTACGTGCTGGCCCTGGGCCGGGTCGCGGTCGTCACCGAGCTGCGAGGGATCTGGCCCTAGTCCATTCGGAGTCTGCCCGGTTTCCCGGTTCCCCCCCTTGCACTTCGACAGGAGTTGGCGTAGGCTCCTCCTGTAGAAGCGAAAGGGGGCAGCTCTTGGAGAGCGACCGCATCGACCTGCCGCAAGGCACCCTGGACCTGCTGATCCTGAAGACCGTGGCGCTCGAGCCGCAGCACGGCTGGGCGATCTCGGTGCGGGTCCAGCAGATCTCCGGCGGCGCCCTGCAGATCCAGCAGGGCTCGCTGTACCCCGCGCTCCACCGCCTCGAGCGGCGCGGCTGGATCCAGGCCCGCTGGGGGACCTCCGAGAACAACCGCCGCGCCAAGTACTACGAGCTGACCGCACGCGGCCGCCGCGAGCTCGCGGAGGAGGAGAGCGCCTGGCTGCGCCTGACGGCCGCCGTCGCCCAGGTGCTGGGCGAGCCGTCCTCGTAGCCTCCCGAGATGGGGTAGTGGGTCATTTCCCCGCTGCCTCCCTTTGGGCGAGGGGTCGGGGTTGTAGGGACCGAGGACTTTGGCCCCTCGCCCAAAGGGAGGCAGAGGGGAAATGACCCACTACCCGACACAGACACGGGATCAGGAGGATCGCCATGTGGAGTGATCTGGCCCATCGCTGCCGTGCACTGTTCCGGCGCCGCGCCGTCGAGAGCGAGCTGGACGACGAGCTGCGGTTCCACTACGAGCGCGAGATCGAGCGGCACCAGCGGGCCGGCCGCACGCGCCAGGAAGCCGAGCGCCTCACCCGGCTGGCGTTCGGCGGCCTCGACCAGGTCAAGGAGTCCTGCCGGCGGGCACGCGGCACCGAGCCGCTCGAGACCCTGCTGCGCGACCTCGGCTACGGCCTGCGGATGCTGCGCACCCATCCCGCCTTCAGCGCCATCGCCGTGCTCACCCTGGCGATCGGCATCGGCGCCAACACGGCGCTCTTCTCGGTGGTCGACAACGTGCTCTGGAAGCCGCTGCCTTTTCCGCATCCGGAGCAGCTGGTCAGGCTCCACGAGAGCAAGCCGAACTTCGAGAACGGCTCCATCTCGTACCTGAACTTCCGCGATTGGCAGCAGGAGAATCACACGTTCTCGGCCATCGCCATCGCGCGCACGACCGGCTTCAGCCTGACCGGCCGTGGCGAAGGCGAGCAACTCGACGCCGAGGCCGTGTCGTCGGACTTCTTCTCCCTGCTCGGAGTGAAGCCGCTGCTCGGCCGCACCTTCGTGCGCGGCGAGGACGAGATCGGCGCGCCGCCGGCGGTGCTGATCAGCGCGGCGTTGTGGCGGCGCAAGCTCGGCGCCTCGCCGGACGTGGTGGGCAAGAGTCTCACGCTCGATGGGCGGGCCTACCCGATCGTCGGCGTCGTCGAGCCGGGCTTCGGCCTCCAGATCCAGGGGTTCTTTCCGGCCGACGTGTACGTGCCGCTCGGCCAGTGGCGCAACCCGCTGCTGCGCAGCCGCGCCTTCGGCATGGGAATGCACGGCGTGGGCAGGCTCGAGCCCGGCGTCACCATCGAGCAGGCGCGTGCCGACCTGCAGCGCGTCGCGCGGAACCTCGCCGCGGCCTACCCGGAGGACGACAAGGGGGTCGGCGCGAAGGTCCTGCCGCTCGAGGACGAGGTGGTGCGCGACGTGCGGCCCTATCTCGTGGTGCTGCTGGGCGCGGTCGGCTGCGTGCTGCTGATCGCCTGCGTCAACGTCGCGAACCTCCTGCTCGCCCGCTCGACCGGGCGCGCGGGCGAGTTCGCCGTGCGCGCCGCCCTGGGGGCGAGCCAGGGACGGCTGATCCGCCAGCTGCTGACCGAGAGCGCGCTGCTCGCGGTGGCGGGCGGCGGGCTCGGCGTGCTGCTGGCGGCATGGGGCACGCGGGCGGCGCTCGGCCTGCTGCCGACCGCCCTGCCGCGGGCGAACGAGGTCGGGATCGACATGCGCGTCCTGGTCTTCACGCTGGCGATCTCGCTGGCCGCGGGATTGCTCTTCGGTCTCCCGCCGGCGCTCAAGATCGCGCGCGCCAGCTGGCAGCAGGCGCTCAAGGAGGGCGGCCGCGGCGCGAGCGGAGCGCGGCATCGCTCCCAGAGCGTCTTCGTCACCATCGAGATGGCGGCGGCGCTCGTGCTGCTCATCGGCGCGGGCCTGATGATCCGCAGCCTGGGGAAGCTCTGGAGCGTCGATCCCGGGTTCCGGCCCGAGCGGGTCACGATGGCGAACCTCGCCCTGCCGCCGCCGCTGATGACGGCAAGCCCGGCGGCGGTGCGTGCCGAGTGGCGCGCGGTCGACGCCAAGCTGGCGGCGGTCCCTGGCCTGCTGAGCTCGTCTCTCACCTGGGCGGCCATCCCGCTGCTCACCGACGACGAGCTGCTCTTCTGGATCGACGGCCATCCCAAGCCCGCCAGCGACAACGAGATGAGCTTTGCGCTCCGTTACATCGTCGAGCCGGGCTACCTGCGGACCCTCGGCATTCCGCTGCTGCGCGGCCGCTTCTTCGATGCTCACGACGACGAGCGCTCGCCGCCGGTCGTCGTCGTCGACGAGACCTTCGCGCGGCAATACTTCGGCGACCGGGACCCGCTGCACCAGCGTCTCAACCTGAACGGCGGCGCCAGCCGCGCCGAGATCGTCGGTGTCGTGGGCCATGTCAAGCAGTGGGGGCTCGATCGGGACGGCAAGGATCGGCTGCGGGCCGAGGTCTACCTCCCCTTCATGCAGATGCCGGACGCGGCGATGGTGCTCACTCCCACCAATTCGACAGTCCTGGTGCGCTCCGCGCCCGGAGCGCCGCCGGTCCTCGCCGCCGTCCGCCGCGTCCTGCACGAGATCAGCGCCGATCTGGAGATCTCCGGCGTGCAGACCATGAACGAGATCGTCGCCGGGTCGCTCGCGGCCCGCCGCTTCTCGATGATCCTCCTCGGCTCCTTCGCGCTGGTGGCACTGGCGCTGGCCGGCATCGGCATCTACGGGGTGACCTCGTACCTGGTGGGCCAGAAGACGCACGAGATCGGCCTCCGCATCGCGCTCGGCGCGCGGCGGGCCGACGTGCTGCGGTTGGTCCTGGGCCAGGGCGTCAGGACGGCGCTCGCCGGCGCCGCCGCCGGGCTGGCCGCCGCGCTGGGGCTGACCCGTCTCATGAGTCATCTGCTCTTCGGCGTCAGCGCCACCGACCCGCTCACCTTCGCCGGGGTCGTCGCCGTCCTGATCTCCGTCACCCTCGCCGCTTGCTACGTGCCGGCGAGCCGTGCCATGGGCATCGATCCGACCCTGGCGCTGCGCCGCGAATGACCGGGAACGCCGGCGGTCGAGTTGTCTGTAGAATGGCCGGATCAGGCGCGGTGACCGAGCGGCAGTGAAGCCGCTCCGGCGGACGAAGGGAGGACGGCATGAAGAGACTCGGGGTGCTGCTGTCGGGTATCGCGGTCGGGGGATTGCTATTCGTGGCCGGCTACAAGCTGGCGGAGGCTCAGGACCCGGTCCAGGTCAACGCGAAGTTCATCAAGGTCAAGCTCGACAACAGCCGCGTGCGGGTGTTCGAGTCGGTCCTGCAGCCGGGCGAGAAGGAGGAGATGCACTCCCATCCGGCCTACATCACCTACGTGGTCGCCGGCGGCAAGCTCCGCAACCACCTGGCCGACGGCAAGACGGCGGAGGCCGAGCTCAAGACCGGCGACGTGCTCTTCCGCGAGCC
>DATNKH010000442.1:0-4127 GCA_035603475.1 Thermoanaerobaculia bacterium | reverse complement strand
CGCCGGCGCCGCCTGGTCGATCAGGAAATAGACCAGGTCGGTCGACGGCGGCTCGTAGCCCAGCTGGCGGAGCTGCGACACCACCTGCCCGCGGTGATAGGTGCTGTGATTGACCAGGTGGAGCACCGGTTCCCACAGCGGGCGGGTGTAGGTGATTCCCTCGAAGTTGGTCCAGGTCAGGTCGGCGCTCACCTGCTCGGCGGTGAGCGAGGCGAGGAAGAAACCGAGCTCCGCCGAGGTCTCGTTCCAGGCTGCCGTCAGCGTCTCCCAGTCCGGGAAGTCGGTCAGGTTCGGCACCCGCGCCAGGATCTTGCCCTCGAAGCGCGCCAGCCAGACCCGCTGCGAGCCGAGGATGTGCGACAGCGTGCCGAGCAGCGAGCCGAAGCTGGTGCCGGTGTCGCGCACCAGGTCCTCGGCGTCAACCGCCTCGAGCGCCTTGAGACAGATGCGGTCCGCCCACAGCGTGTACAACAGCAGCTGGCGCGCGGCAACGGCGAGACCGGTCATGACGCGCGCCGTCCCGGGCAGGCAGTCAGAAGACCGCCGGCTCCTCGTAAGTGCCGAACACCTCGCGCAGCGCGTCGCTGATCTCGCCGACGGTGCAGTAGGCGCGCACGCAGTCGAGGATCAGCGGCATGGTGTTGTCGCTGCCGGCGGCGCCGCGGCGCAGCGCGTCCACGGTGCGCGCCACCGCGCCGGAGTCCCGCCGCCGCTTGACCCCGTCGAGGCTCGCGATCTGCCTCTCCGCCAGGTCGTCGGCGATGTAAAGGATGTCGATCGGCGGCTCGCCGTCGACCCGGAAGGCGTTGAGGCCCACGATCAGCTTCTCCCGCTCCTCGAAAGCGCGCTGGTAGGCGAAGGCGGCGTCCATGATCTCGCGCTGCGGGAAGCCGACCTCGATCGCCTCGACCATGCCTCCCAGGTCGTCGATGCGGCGGAAGTAGTCGAGCGTCCCCTCGACCATGCGCCGGGTCATCTCCTCGACGAAGTAGCTGCCGCCGAGCGGATCGACGGTGTTGCCGACCCCGGACTCGTGCGCCAGGATCTGCTGGGTGCGCAGCGCGGTGCGGGCGTTGGCCTCGGTCGGCAGCGCCAGCGTCTCGTCGAGGGCGTTGGTGTGCAGCGACTGGGTGCCGCCGAGCACCGCGGCGAGGGCCTGCACGGTGGTGCGCACAACGTTGTTGATGGGCTGCTGGGCGGTCAGCGAGCAGCCCGCGGTCTGGGTGTGGAAGCGCAGCATCCAGGAGCGCTCCGTCCGGGCGCCGTAGCGCTCGCGCATCACCGTCGCCCAGATCCGGCGCGCCGCTCGGAACTTGGCGATCTCCTCGAAGAAATCGTTGTGGCTGTTGAAGAAGAACGAGAGGCGCGGAGCGAACTCGTCCACCGGCAACCCAGCGTCGATGCCGTACTGCACGTACTCCATGCCGTCGCGCAGCGTGAACGCGAGCTCCTGCAGCGCGGTCGAGCCCGCCTCGCGGATGTGGTAGCCGGAGATCGAGATGGTGTTCCAGCGCGGCACGTGGCGGGCGGCGAAGGCGAACTGGTCGGTGATCAGCCGCATCGACGGCCGCGGCGGGTAGATGTACTCCTTCTGCGCGATGTACTCCTTGAGGATGTCGTTCTGCAGCGTGCCGGAGACGTGGCGCGCGACGTCCACTCCCTGCTTCTCGGCCACCGCCAGGTACATCGCGAACAGGATCGGCGCGGTCGAGTTGATGGTCATCGAGGTGGTGACCTCGCCGAGCGGGATACCCTCGAACAGCGTCTCCATGTCGGCCAGGCTGTCCACCGCCACGCCGCACTTGCCCACCTCACCGGTGGACATCTTGTGGTCGGAGTCGTAACCGTAGAGGGTCGGCAGGTGGAAGGCCACCGACAGGCCGGTCTGCCCCTGGGCCAGCAGGTACTTGAAGCGCTGGTTGGAGTCGGCGGCGGTGCCGAAGCCGGCGAACTGGCGCATCGTCCAGAGCTTGCCCCGGTAGCCGGTGGGATGGATGCCGCGAGTGTACGGGAACTCGCCCGGCACCCCGATCTCGCGCCGCGGATCGATGCCGGCGATCTGCTCGGGAGTGACGAGGTGCGGCACCTCCAGGCCCGAAACGGTCGTGAAGTCGCGCTTCCAGAAGGGCGCCTTCTCCTCGGCGCGGGCGCTCGCCGCCTCCCACCGCCGGCGCGCCTCGCCCATCGTCTCGAGAGCTTCCGGCCGGTAGACGGAATCGACGGCTCCGCCGGCGGCAGGCTCCGCGGTCTCCACGATTCCCGGCTCAACCGACTTCGAGCTCACCGTTGGCTCCTCCCGTCTGGGCTCGCTGCGGCTGCATTGGCCCCGGTCAGCTCCAAAGTATAGACGATACGGCGGTAGGGGCGCCTCGGCCCCCGGACGCCGCCGGCCGGGGGGACGGAGGGCGCGGCTCCCGGCGTCGAGGTAGCATGCGGCTGGGTCGCATGCGGCTGCCATGGATCGTCTCACTCTCTTTGGCCTCTTTGCGGTTACGGGAATGCTGGTCTGCTATGCGCTGGAGGATCGGAGCCGGTGGTTCGTCCTGGGCTTCGCCTCGTCGTGTGCCCTGGGCTCGGCCTACGGCTTTCTGCAAGGCGCCTGGCCGTTCGGCGTGGTGGAGGCTGTCTGGTGCCTGGTCGCACTCCGGCGATGGTGGCGGCGGGTGCGCTGACACCGGCGCGAGTTCGCCCTTTGGGCGATTTCCGGGTAGGATATCGGCCCTCGCGGCGGCGGATGGTCCGCGGCCGCGACCGATCTTCCGTGATCGCCGCGCCGGTCGCCGCGACCGCAGACAGTGGCGACAGGAACCTATCCGAGGACTTCAACCCGATGCTCGACACCGTTTCTTCTCGACCGCCCAAGCTCGTAACTCTCTCGCTGGCGTTCCTGCTGGCCGGCCTGCTGGGCTGCTCGCACGGCTCTCAGGGCGAGCAGCCGGCCGGCGCCAAGGCGGCGGGCGGCGCTCCCTCACCGACCGCGGGCGCCGCCGCGGCCCCGGCCGCCGTCTCCGCTCCGGCGACGCCCGCCGCCCACGACAGCACCGCGCCCCCGGCGGCCACCGGCGCCCCCTCGCCCGCGGGGGCGGCGGGCCAGGCGCCCGCGCCGCAGGCGCTCGCGCAGGACAAGATCCCGGCGGTCGTGGCCAAGGTCAACGGCACGCCGATCGCCAAGGGCGATCTCATCAAGGTGGCGGACCAGTTCCATGCCCAGTCTCCGGCGATGACGGAGACCGCGGAGTTCTATCGCAAGATCCTCGACCAGCTGATCAGCAACGAGCTGCTGCGGCAAGAGGCCACGGCGGCGGGCGTCACCGCCTCCGACGAGGAGGTGAACAAGCAGCTCGGCGAGCTCAAGGGCCGCTTCCCCTCCCCCGAGAAGTTCCAGGAGGAGCTCAAGAAGAATGGCCTGACCGAGGCCGAGATTGGCAAGCAGATCCGCGAGAACCTGGTGATGCAGAAGTTCGTCGAGACCAAGGTCGTCAACGACGTCAAGGTGAGCGATGCCGACGTCAAGGCCTTCTACGACAAGAACCCGGACAAGCTGACGCGCCCCGAGCGCATCCACATCCGTCACATCCTGGTCGGCGTCACCAAGACCGCCACCCCCGAGGACAAGAAGAAGGCGCAGGCGAAGGCCGACGCGCTCCTCGCCAAGCTCAAGGCCGGAGGCGATTTCGCCAAGCTCGCCGAGGAGAGCTCCGACGACCCGGGCTCCAAGCCGAAGGGCGGCGACCTGTCCTGGGTCTCGCGCGGCCAGATGGTGAAGCCGTTCGAGGACGCGGCGTTCGCGCTCAAGAAGCCGAACGAGATCTCGCCGGTCGTGGAGAGCCAGTTCGGGTTCCACATCATCCAGCTGCTCGAGCATCAGGACGCCGGCAAGGTGCCTTTCGACGAGGTCAAGGACCGGATCTCGGGGTTCCTCAAGCAGCAGCAGCAGAAGGAGAAGTTCTTCGACCACATCAAGACCCTGAAGGACAAGGCCAAGGTCGAGATCTTCATCTAACCCGAAAGACGCCCCTCCCCAGGGCAGCGTCGTGGGTCAGGCTCCCCCTCCCTCCCTCTGGGCTCGTATGGGCGAAGGGTCCAAGTCCAAGGGGCAGCGGCGGAGGACTGCGGCTTCTCGCCCA
>DATNKH010000441.1:0-4815 GCA_035603475.1 Thermoanaerobaculia bacterium | reverse complement strand
GCAGGGCCCGCGGGCGGGGCCGGGAGCGTGCCGCGGCTTGCCGCTCCCGCGCCTCGACGCCGCGGCAGGGCTCCCGGGGCCCGCGGGATCGATGGGGCCGCCGGAGCCACCGCGGCCGCCTCCCCTGAGCGCTCCTGGTATCTCTCGATCCACGCCAGCGCGGTGTCGCGCAGCAGGTAGACCGCCAGGCCCAGGAGTGCGACGGCCGTCAGGATGCCGAGCAGCGGCATTCGCGAACGCCGCCGCGTCGCCCGCAGGTCGAAGGACGAGAACGACGGAACCGCCGCCGCGGCCGGCGCCGGCGGCAGCGCCGGCACCTCGGGAGCAAGCTCGTCGAGCGGCGGCAGCGCCGCCGCCATCTGGGCCAGCGGGTCGGCGCCCCGTCCGTGCACCGTGTCGCCCAAGATCAAGGCGGTGGGCTCCCGCGCCGCGCCTTCACCCGTCCCGGACAGACTGCCGAGCGCCTCCTCCCCGGCAGCGGAGGGGAAGCCGGACATGGCGCTGCGCGCCTGCTCCCCGGAGTCGGACGGGGACGTGGTGGCGCCGGCCCCCGCGCCAAGGGACTCGAGCGGTGAACGAGGGGTGATCGCGGGCACGCCGGGCAGCTGCTGGATCGCCGGCAGCTCGAGCGTCCAATCAGCCGGCGCCGAGCCCAGAGGTGGCAGGCCGGGCAGCGCCGAACCGGGAGCGCGCGACCCGCCAGGCTGCAGGTCAGGAAGCGGTTCAGCGGCCGAAACCACGGCGAATCCGGCTGCTGCAGCCTGGACAGGAGGCTCGTTCCCGCGGCCAGGCTGGACAGGCGCCTCGTCCCCGAGGCCGGGAGGGACAGGCGGCGGGTCCCCTTGGGCGGGCGCCGTCAGGTCGAACGGCTTGCCGCCGTGCGCGACATAGTCGTCGACGATCTTGTAGATGAGGTCCTTGCTGCCCGGGCTCAGCTCGATGAAGCGCACTCCCATGCCGGGCGGCCGCTCAGGTCCCTCGCCCCGTTCTCGCGCCCACACCACCTCGCCGCGTCCATGGATCAGCTCATAGCCGTCGCCCAGCCGGAACTCGAAGTCGAGCAGCTGCCCCGGCGGCTCCGGCGTATCCGTCCTGATGAAGATGCCGCCCGGCGAGAGGTTGGAAAAGTACTCGTTGATGAAGCCGCTGAAGCGATCGAACTTGAGCTGAATGCGATGCGCCAGCGGCACGCGAGTGGAGTCGCGCGGAGAATTGGAGTAGTCCGTCACCGCCTTGTCGCTCGGGTCGTCGCGATCGGGGCGCTCGGTGGAAGAGGCCCAACGCCCCCAGACCTCCTGCTGGTCCGATCCCATGACTGTGCCGGGATGATACATGAAACAATCCCCGCCCTGTGACGACAGCCGGCGACTCCGCGAAGATCGCCAGTGCTGCGGAGCGAGCCATGAACAGAAAACGTGTGCTGATCGCCGGAGCCGGCGGGATGGGGAGCGCGGTCGGGCTGCTGCTGCGGGAGCTGGGGAGCTTCGAGGTCGATCTGTTCGTCGGCGACTCGGACGAGCCCCGGGCCGCGGCCGCGGCGGCCTGGATCCGCGAGGGATCCGCGCGGCCGGGCGAGGTGCGCGCTTTCTACCTTCCCGCCGCCTCGACCTCGCCCGAGCTCGAGCAGGCGCTCGACGCCGCGGACCTGCTGCTGGACTGCCTGCCGGGCAGGGAGGCGCCGCGCATGGCTCGCCTGGCCCTCCGGCACCGCCTGCACTACGCCAATCTCACCGAGCACGTCCGCGAGACCAACGAGGTGATCGAGCTGGCGGCCGCCTCCGAGCAGGGCTTCGTCCTCCAGACCGGTCTCGCCCCGGGCTTCATCAACGTGCTGGCCAACGGCCTGTTCCAGCGCTTCTGCAGCGAGCACCGGGTGACCACCGCCGAAGAGGTCCAGATGCGGGTCGGCGCGCTCACCACGACCGCCCGGCCGCCCCACTATTACGGCTTCACCTGGAGCTCGATCGGCGTCGCGACCGAGTACGTCGAGCCCGCCACCGTGATCCGCGAGGGCAGGCGCACCACCCGGCCTTCTCTCTCCGACCGCGAGACGATCCTGATCCAAGGGATGGTCTACGAAGAGGCCCTCACCTCGGGCGGCGCCGCCGACCTGCCGCAGGTGCTGGCCGGCCGGGTGAACCGGCTCGACTACAAGACCCTGCGCTACCCCGGCCACTACGCCTGGGTCCAGTCGATCCTCGACGAGGCGCCGCCCGGAGTGGATCGCGCCGACTACCTGCTGCGGCGCATGGAGCAGGAGGTGCCGAGCGTCGACGACGACCTGGTGACGACCTATGCGGCGGTGGAGGGGCGGAGCGCCGACGGCACTCTGCGCCGCCTCGAGGATGCCCGGGTCATCCACCCGCGCCGCATCGGCGCCCGCACTCTCAAGGCGATCCAGGCCACCACCGCCGCCGGCCTTGCCGAGGCCGCTCGCCTGCTGCTCGAGGGCCGGTGCCATGGGGTCTGCCAGCAGAGCCAGATCGACGCCGCGAGCTTCCTGACCGGCCCATTCGTGAGTGCCATCTACGGGTAGCGACCGGGCCATCTACCGCCGGTAAGGCGGTCGTGACCCCGCAGACCACGACTTCGTCCGCCCTGCGCGCTTCTTCTTGCCAATCTGGCCCGATCGCCATGAGTACGGTGTGGAAAAGGTCACAGGCTCCTCTCCGGGATCGGCGTGTCACATCCGGTGACGGCCGTGTAAACATTTTCAAACTGCTGTAAACAAATAGCTTACGCCGATTGCACAAAGATCTGTTCAAAGCGTGTCAAACCGCTGTCGCATCGCGCATTTTTTTCAGCTTCCTCCGACTTTCCCACAAGCTTTTCCACAGCGTCTGTGGAGATCCGAGAGGAGGCGCGGCTTGTGCCACAGGATGGGCAGACCCAGGCTGGAAAATGGCCCAGTGGCCCTCCCTATGACCCACATCGGCGACCTTGAAAGGGTGCTCCATCGGTGCTGCGCAGGGCGGTCGCCGGCGGCAGGCCCAGGCGGTCGACGACACTTGTCCGCAGCCGCGGCAGCGGCCACCGGGCGAGCCAGGGGAGGCGCCGAAAGAGGTGAAGGGAGGTCGCCTGGGTGAAGCCGCCGCCGTCGATGATCAGCTCCTGGCGGGCGAGCGTGCCACGGCGCGAAGACGGGGAGGGCGCCGCGGCCAGCAAGGCCAGCTTCCAGCCCGCGTCGACCCCCGGCCACCGTCGGACCTCCTCCATCACCCGCCGGAAGAGCGGCTCTCGCCCCTCCCAGAAGGTCGCCGCCATCAGGCGCGGCTCCGCGAGCAGCGCGCGGGCGCCGAGCCGCGGCGCCGCCACGGCGTCGGGCGCCGAGGCCATGAGGTAGAAGGGCGGGAACGGCGAGAGCGGATCGAGCGCACAGGCCTGCTCGAGCGCCGCCGGCGCCCAGACCTCGCCCTCCGCGCGCCCGAGGATGCCGGCGGCCAGCCACGCCAGACCGATTCCCTGCCCATCGCGGGCCGCGCGCCACGCCAGCGCCGCGGCGCCGGATTCCCCCGCCCCGCCGTCCCGCAGCAGCGCGAGCCGCAGGCGATAGAGCGGGAACGTCGGGTCGAGCCGCACGGCGGCGGCCAGCTCGGACACCGCGGCGGGACCGCGTCCGGCCTGACCCGCGGCCACCGCGCGGTCGTAGTGCCAGCGCGCCATCTGTGGCGCCAGCAGCGCCGCGGCCGCCGCCAGGGCATAGACACATGCCGGACCGTTCAACCAGGCCGGCGCCGGCCGCGGGCCCGTCCCGGCCGCGGGAGCGCCGGCGGCACCACCCGCCAGTGCGGCTCCGGCGGCCGCGGCCAGCGCCAGGGGAAGGGCCGAGACCGCGACCGCGGCGGTGCCGAGCCAGGCGATGCCAGCCCCGGCAAAGCCCAGGCAGCCCGCGGCGAGCAGGGCGGGATCGGCCGCCGCGCGCCGCTCCGCCCAGCGCCGTCCGAGGAAGGCGCCGGCGGTGGCCAGGAGGCACAGCAGACCCAGGGTCCCGGTCTCGTAGGCCAGGTGCACCGGCAGCATGTGCAGCTCGCCGACCGCTTCGCCCCATGGGTTGAGACCGGGGCGCGGCGCCAGGAACCAGGCGGCCGTCCAGGGTGCCGAGCCGGGCCCCCAGCCCAGCCAGGGGCGTTCCCGCCAGCCCTGCCAGCCGGCCTGGATGTAGACCGCCCGCGCCAGCGCCGACGCATCGCGCCGCTCGGCGATACGCGCCAACCGCGGCAGCTGGGAGGCGGCCAGGGCCAGGCCGAGCAGCGCCAGCGCGACCGCGAGCCGGCGCCGGAGCCGTCTGCCGGCGTGGCCGTCGCCGTCGCCGTCGCCGTCGCCGCCCGGACCGTCACGGCCGCCGCGATCTGCACTCGGACCTGCCGTCCCGCGGCTCCGGCCGGCGAGCCAGACCGCCGCCATCAACGCCTCGCAGGCCACGGCCGCTCCTCCCGCCAGCGACCGTCCCACCAGCATCCCGGCGACGCCGAGGACGCCGGCTCCGGCCCCCAGCCAGCGCCAGCCGCTCTTCTCGCGCAGCGGCAGCAGCGCGAGCGGCAGCAGGGTCGCCAGCCAGGTGGCCAGCAGCGTGTGATGCCCGAGCGGCGCCAGCGTGCCGCCGAGGGCGGGCGCCGCCCCTTGCCGTCCCGCCGCCATGGCCGCCGCCGCAGCGGCCGCGCTCTCGCCTCCGCGGAGCTCCGCGAGCAGTGCCCAACCCGCCAGCAGCGCCACCGCCGCGGCCATGCCCCGCGTCCCGAGGCGTCGCGCCGCCTCGCTTTCCCAGCAGCGGGCGAGCGCCCCGGGCAGGCTCAGGTAGGCCGGCAGCAGCACCAC
>DATNKH010000440.1:0-5116 GCA_035603475.1 Thermoanaerobaculia bacterium | reverse complement strand
GGGGAGGAGGGATCTCTCTACGGCTCGAATCGGTCGGCGAAGAGACTGACAGCTGTAGAGGGAGGAAGGAGGGGCGGGGCTGGGAGATCCTCCTCCCCCCGAGCTTTGGGCGAGGCCATCGAAGTCCTCCGCCGGCCCGCGTAACACCCTCGCCCAAAGCGAGGCGGGGAGGAGGATCTCGCAGCCCCGGCCCGGTCGGAGGGAGTCCCCGGAGGCCCCCAGAACGATCCCCCGTAGGCCCATTTCCGGTGGGTTACAATCCGTTGCCATGAAACAGCGGACCGCGCGGGGGCAGCACACACTGGGTCGGGAGTACTTCGTGTCGGCGGAGGTGTTCGCTGCGGAGCGGGAACGGATCTTCTCGCGGTCCTGGCTGTTGGCTGGGCATGTGTCGCAGGTCTCGGCGCCTGGCGGTTGCTTCGTGTTCGAGCTTGGCGACGAGAGCGTGATCGCCGTGCGCGGTCAAGGGCAAGAGGCGGATGGGGCGGGTGCGGGCGAGGTCCGTGCCTTTCACAACCATTGCCGGCATCGCGGCAGCCGGCTGTGCGCGGCGGATGCGACGTTGCTCGGCCCGGCGATCCAGTGCCCTTACCATGCCTGGACCTATGGGCTCGACGGCGCGCTGCGCGCGGCGCCCAACATGAAAGAGGTGCCGGGCTTCGACCGCACGGACTATCCGTTGCATCGCGTCGCGCTCGAGAGCTGGGAGGGCTTCCTCTTCCTGAACCTCGCGCCGCAACCGGTGCCGTTCGCGGCGTCGCTGCCGGGGCTTGCCGGTAGGTTCAGCCACTGGCGCCTGCCGGAGCTGCGATGCGTCCACCGGACGGTCTACGAGGTGGCGGCCAACTGGAAGCTCTTCTTCCACAACTATAGCGAGTGCTACCACTGCCCGACGGTGCATCCACACCTCAACAAGCTGACGCCCTACCGCAACACCGAGAACGACCTCGACGAAGGCCCCGTCCTGGGCGGGCCAATGTGGATGAGCAATCCGGAAGGGAGCATGACCATGCACGGCGGGCGCTGCGCGCCGCCCTTCCCGGGGCTCTCGGCCGAGGAGCGCGCGCGGGTCTATTACTACATCCTGTTCCCGAGCGCGTTCCTCTCCTTCCATCCGGACTACGTCCTGGTGCACCGCGCCCAGGCGCTCGCGATCGACCGGACGCGCATCGTCTGCGAATGGCTCTTCCATCCCGACGCGATCGCCGCGCCCGCATTCGACCCGCAGCCGGCCATCGACTTCTGGGACCTCACCAACCGGCAGGACTGGGAGCTGTGCGCCAACGCCTACCGGGGCGTCGTCTCGAACGCCTGGCAGCCCGGTCCCTACTCCGAGCTCGAGAGCCAGCTCGCCGCCTTCGACCGCCAGTATCTCGGCGCTCTCGAGCCCGCGGCGCCGGCGGCCATCCGCCGGGCCTGACGCGCCTCGCGCCGGTGCGCCGCGGCCGGCGAGAACTCCGCGCCGCCCGGTACGTATCTCTTGCAGGTCCCCGGAGTGCCACGCGAAGGAATCGGCGGGAGCGCCGGGACCGTTGGGAGGCACCCATGACAGGCTGGATGGAAGATCTGCGGTTCGCCGCGCGCGTCCTGGCGCGCCGGCCGGGGTTCTCGACGGTGATCGTGGCCACCCTGGGCCTGGCGATCGGCGCCAACGCGGCGGTGTTCAGCTTCGTCGACGCGATCCTGCTGCGCCCTCTGCCGGTCGCGGCGCCCGAGCGCCTGGTGCGGATCTACTCGCGCTTCGCCTCGGGCCTGGAATGGGCCTCCGTCTCCTATCCGAACTACCGCGACTTCGAGCGCGCCAACCACGTCTTCGCCGCGCTCGCCGCCGAGGCCAACCTGGCCTACCTGGTCGGCGACGGCGCGAGCAGCGAGCAGGTGGTCGGCGCGCAGGTGTCGGCGAACTACTTCTCGACCCTGGGCGTGCGGCCGGCCCTGGGGCGCGCCTTTGCCCCGGAGGAAGACCGGGTGACGAGCCCCGTGGTGGTGATCGGCGACGGCTTCTGGAAACGGCATTTCGCCGGCGATCCGCGGGTCCTGGGCAGCACCGTCGCCTTGAACGGCACCGCCTTCAAGGTCGTCGGGGTGGCCCCCGCCGGCTTCACCGGCCCCAACACCGGGCTCGCCGCGGAGATCTGGACCCCGCTCTCGATGCAGGCGGCGGTGAACCCTGGAGCTGATCTGCTGCGGCAGCGCGGCTCCTACTGGCTGACGCTGACCGGGCGCCTGCGTCCGGGAGTGAGCCTGCGACAGGCGGCGGAGGCCATGAACGCTCTCGCGGCGCGGCTCCGGCAGCTCTATCCGCGTGACAACGAGGGCGTCAGCCTGAGCCTGCTGCCCGAGTCGCAGGCCAGGATCTACCCGGCGATGCGCGGTGGACTGGTCGCCCTGTCGGCCCTCCTGCAGGTGGTCGTCGGCCTGGTGCTGGCGGTGGCCTGCGCCAACGTCGCCGGGCTGTTGCTGGCGCGCGGGGCGGCGCGGCGGCGCGAGATCGGCATCCGGCTGGCGCTGGGCGCCAGGACCGCGCAGCTGGTCCGGCTGCTGGTGAGCGAGAGCCTGCTCCTCGGGCTCGCCGGCGGCGCCGTGGGGCTCGCGCTCGCGGCCTTGGCGGCCCGGGCGCTCAGTGCCTGGCGCCTGCCGCTTGAGATGCCGATCTCCTTCCATGTCGAATTCGACTCGCGGGTCCTGCTCGTCACGCTCGGCGCGGCGCTGCTCACCGGCCTGCTCTGCGGACTGGTGCCCGCTCTGCAACTCGCCCGGCCCGGGATGGCGCTGGCGATACGAGAGGGCGATGCCGGGCTGGGGCCGCGCCGGACTCGCCTGCGCAGTCTGCTGGTCACGGTCCAGATCGCCGCCACCTTCGTGCTGCTGGTCGGGGCCGGCCTCTTCTTGCGCAGCCTCGCGAACTCCCGGGCCGCCGTCCTCGGCTTCCGTTCCCAGGGCCTGCTCGTCGCCTCCCTCAACCTCGGCTATGCGGGGTATGACGAGCGGACGGGCCAGCGCTTCTTCGAGCGGCTCGAGGCGCGCCTGCGGGAGCTGCCCGGCGTGGGTGCGGTGAGCTTGGCGACGCGCCTTCCCTTCAGCGTGATGCGGGCCACGATCGACGCGGCCCCCGAGGGGTACGTGCCGCCGCGGCCCGGCATGGGCACGCCCGAGCTGGCGGTCAACTGGGTGGCGCCCGACTATTTCAAGACCATGGAGGCGTCCCTCGCCGCCGGCAGGGAGTTCACCGCCGCCGACCTGCCGCGCACGCCGGCTGTGGTGGTGGTCAACGAGGCGCTGGTGCGCCGCTTTTTCTTCGCCAGCGGCCCGGTGGAGGCCGCGCTGGGGAAGCGGCTGATGGTGAGCGGCAAGCCGCACCGCATCGTCGGCGTGGCGCGCGACGCGAAGCAGCTCGATCTCGACGCCGCCCAGGCGCCGTATGTTTACCTGGACCTCTTCCAGGACTACCGGCCGGAGGTGGCGATCCACCTGCGCACCGCCGGCGACATGGCGAGCCAGATCGCGGCGTTGCGGCGCGAGGTGACAGCCCTGGACGCCAGGGTGGTCCTGTTCGACGTGAAGCCGATCGCGCGGCAGCTCGACCTGCCGCTGTTGCCGCAGCGCATGGCCGTGGGCGCGCTCGCCGCCATGGGCATACTGGCCCTGGTGCTGGCGCTGGTCGGGTTGTACGCCGCCACCGCCTACGCGCTGTCGCGGCGGACGCGCGAGATCGGCATCCGCATCGCGCTCGGCGCCGGCCACCGCCAGCTGCTCGCGTTGGTGCTGCGCGGCGGCATGACCCAGTGCGCCGCCGGCGTCGCCATCGGTCTCGCGGCCTCCCTCGCCGCCACCCGCTTCGCTGCCGGCCTGCTCTACGGCGTCGATCCGGCCGACCCGGCGATCCTCCTCACCACCGCCGCGCTGGTGACCTGCCTGGCGCTGGCAGCCAACCTGGTGCCGGCCCTGGCGGCGATCCAGCGCGATCCTCGGGAGGCGCTGAGCGCCGAGTGAGGCGGCGGCGCTGCTGGCGGCGTCACTTCTCGGACCGCGCCCTCATCGGCCAAGGACCACGTCGATCCCGCTCAAGACCAGCGCGAGCTTCTGTCGCGGCACCTTGCCGGTGCGCTCGGAGAGGACGGCCCGGTCGAGCGCGACGATCTGTGAGGCGTTGGCGACCGACAGCTTCGGCAACCCGGTTTCCCTCGGCTCCAGGAGGGTGTTCCCGGGCGCCTCGGCCCACCGCCGATTCGAGGTCAGAGGCACACAGACCATGGTGGCGATGCGGCTGCGGTTGAACGGATCTCCCTGGACCACCAGGACGGGCCTCCGGAAACCCGGTCCCGAGCCCGCGGGCTCCTCGAGCTCGGCCCACCAGACCTCGCCCTGGGCCACTACCATTCTGTCTGCTCGAGGATGCGGCGCGAGGCTTCGGCCACGAAGCGGTCGGTCTGTTCGTCGATCTCGCCGCAGATGCGATCCAGGGCCTCCGTCACCCGGTCCGGGGCATGACGCGAGACGTATTCGCCGATCGCGCGAGAGTAGAGTTGGCTGCGGCTGACGCCCAGGTGCCGGGCCAGCGCCTCGGCGTTCCGGAAGACTTCCTCGGGGATGGAGATCGCCGTTTTCATACCCGAAGTATAACCTACCGCAGACGACCGTCCGCGGCTAGTGTCCCAATTAGCATGCGAATTAGCCGAGCGGGACACTAGCGTCCGAGGCCGGGGATCTCTTCGAGGTGGGGGAGGGGGGCGTCGAGCACGTCGGAGAAGAGCGTGAGGACGCGGTAGGTGAGCCCCCAGATGGCGTGGCCGCGCCAGCGGATCGCCGGATAGAGGAGGCGGCTGCGATGGTTGGATTCGCCGGGTCCCGACCCGGCTCTGCTCGTCCACTCGACGTGGTCGGCGTTGGCCGGGTCCCAGAGGTGGGTGAGGGGCACCCAGAAGGCCTCCGTCACCTCGTCGCTTGGCGTGAACTCGGGGAGGTCCGGGCCGAGGTAGTAGACGAAGGGGTAGAGGACCATGCGCCGGTCGCCGCCGCCGATCCGCACCAGGACGTGGGACAGGTCGCCGAGCCAGTGACGCTCATCGAGTGCGAGCCCCACCTCTTCCATCGTCTCCCGCTCGGCGACCGCGCG
>DATNKH010000439.1:0-2664 GCA_035603475.1 Thermoanaerobaculia bacterium | reverse complement strand
GCCGCCGCCGGCCGGCCGCCGCGCCGCGTGCCGCACCACCACCGCAGCCTGATCTCGGGCCTCGAGGCGGTCGAGCTCGACCCTTCCAACCGGCCGCTGCTGGTGGGCGAGCGCACCAACGTGCTCGGCAGCCGCAAGTTCAAGCGGCTCATCCAGGATGGCGCGCACGAGGCGGCGGCGGAGGTGGGACGGGCGCAAGTGCGCGCCTCGGCGCAGGTGCTCGACGTCTGCCTGCAGGACCCCGACCGCGACGAGATGGCCGACATGGATGCCTTCCTCGACCGCCTGGTGCGGCTGGTCAAGGTGCCGCTGATGATCGACTCGACCGACGCGGCGGTGATGGAGCGGGCGCTCAGCTACTGCCAGGGCAAGGCAGTGCTGAACTCGATCAACCTCGAGGACGGCCGGGTGCGCTTCGAGCGCGTGGTGCCGCTGGCGCGCCGCTACGGCGCCGCGGTGGTGGTCGGGCTGATCGACGAGAAGGGCATGGCGGTCACGGTCGAGCGCAAGCTCGAGGTCGCCCGCCTCAGCTACCAGATCCTGGTTGAGGAGATGGGGGTGCCCCCCGAGGACATCTGGTGGGACGCCCTGGTCTTCCCGTGCGGCACCGGCGACCAGGCCTACCTGGGATCGGCGGCGCAGACCATCGAGGGCGTGCGCGGCGTCAAGGAGCTGTTCCCCGACACCAAGACCATCCTCGGCGTCTCCAACGTCAGCTTCGGCCTGCCGGCCGCCGGCCGCGAGGTGCTCAACTCGGTCTTCCTCTATCACTGCACCAAGGCCGGCCTGGACGCGGCGATCGTCAACACCGAGGGCCTGGCGCGCTATGCCGACATCCCGGAGGCGGAGCGCGCCCTGGCCGAGGAGCTGATCTTCCTGGCGATCGGCGACGTCGAGTCGGGCGGCAAGGCGGTGGAGGCATTCACCGCCTGGTTCCGCGGCCGCGGCACGGGGGCCGCCGGCGGTGCCGGTGGTCGCCCGCCGCGGGCCGACCTGCCCGTGGCCGAGCGGCTCGCGCGGGCGGTGGTCGAAGGCTCGAAGGAAGGGCTCGAGGAAGACCTCGACACGGTGCTGGCGGACGCCGCCTATCCGACGCCGCTCGACATCATCAACGGCCCGTTGATGCAGGGCATGGCCGAGGTCGGCAGGCTGTTCAACGACAACCAGCTGATCGTCGCCGAGGTGCTGCAGAGCGCCGAGGTGATGAAGGCGGCGGTGTCCTATCTCGAGCCGCACATGGAGAAGGCCGGCACCAACGGTGGCAACGGCCGCGGCAAGGTGCTGCTCGCGACGGTCAAGGGCGACGTGCACGACATCGGCAAGAACCTGGTGGACATCGTGCTCTCGAACAACGGCTTCAAGGTCGTCAACCTGGGCATCAAGGTGCCGTCCGAGCGGCTGATCCAGGCGGTGCGCGAGCACGAGCCGGACGTCATCGGGCTGTCGGGGCTGCTGGTCAAGAGCGCCCAGCAGATGGTGGTGACGGCGGGCGACCTGGCGGCGGTGGGCATCGCGACGCCGCTGCTGGTCGGCGGCGCGGCGCTGACGCGGCGCTTCACCCACCGCAAGATCGCGCCCGCCTACGGCGCGCTCTGCACCTACGCCAAGGACGCGATGCACGGCCTGTCCCTGGTCGAGCGGCTGACCGATCCGCGGCAGCGGCCGCGCCTCGCCGAGGAGGTCTCGGAGCTGCTGCGCGAAGACGCACCGCCGGAGGGCACTGAGGGCGCCGACGGCGGCCGTGTGGCCACCGGAGCCGCGGTGTCCGGCCCCGCGGCGCTGGCGCGCGACGCGGTGCGCCGCGACCTGCCGCCGCCGCCGCCCCCGGACCTCGACCGCCACGCCGCCGTGCTCGACCTCGACCAGGTCTGGAAGTACCTGAACCCGCAGATGGTCTACGGCAAGCACCTGGGGCTGAAGGGCGCGGTGCGCCAGCTCGACGAGCAGGGCGATCCGAAGCTGCGGAAGCTGCAGGCGGTGATCGCCGAGCTGCAGGACGAGGCGCGCGCCGGGGCGCTGGCGGCGCGCGCGGTCTGGCGCTTCTTCCCCGCCGCGGCGGCGGGCGACCGCGTCACCCTGACCGATCCGGAGACCGGCCGGCCGGCGGCGGTCTGGGACTTCCCGCGCCAGGGGCGCGAGGGCGGGCTGTGCCTGGCCGACTGCGTGCTGCCGGGCGATCACCTGGCGCTGTTCGTGACCACCGCCGGCACCGGCGTGCGCGAGCGGGTGGAGGAGTGGAAGCGGCGCGGCGAGTACCTCAAGAGCCATGCCTTCGCCGCCCTCGCGCTCGAGACCGCGGAGGCCGCCGCCGAGTACCTGCACGCCTGCCTGCGCCGCCGCTGGGGCTTCCCCGACCCGCCGGAGATGACCCTGCAGGAGACGCTAGCCGCGCGCTACCGCGGCAAGCGCTACAGCTTCGGCTACCCTGCCTGCCCGGACCTCGCCTTCCAGCGCCAGCTCTTCGCGGTCCTCCGCCCCGAGGAGATCGGCGTCGAGCTGACCGAGGGCGACATGATGGACCCCGAGGCCAGCGTCTCGGCTCTGGTGCTGCATCACCCGGACGCGCGGTACTTCGGGGTGTAGGGGGTGTCCCCTTCCCTCTGCTCGGGGCAAAAGGGAGGCCTCCCTCCCCCTTCCCTCCGGTCGTGGTCACCCCCTCCCCCC
>DATNKH010000438.1:0-13908 GCA_035603475.1 Thermoanaerobaculia bacterium | reverse complement strand
CTCGCCCAAACGGCGGCAGGAGGGCCTGACCCTCGACCACCGCCGGAGTTCTCAGGAGGGCACCGGCTCGAGGACCGCCGGTGGCGACTCCGGCTTCGCGCCGGACACGGTCTCGCCGTGCAGGCGGCCGGTGTCCTGCTTCTCGACGAGCTCGACGCGCACCGCCGCGGCCTTGAACTCGGAGGTGCCGGACTTCGGGTCCACCGCTTCGATGGTGAGCTCGTTGGTCGCCACCTGGTCGGGAAAATGCAGGGTCAGGAAGACCAGGCCCTGCGGCAGCCCGGGATCGATGCGCGCCGGCGCCAGCACGGTGCCGCGCCGCGACGCCACCCGCACCGTGTCGCCGTCGGCGACCTCGAGCCGCCCGGCGTCCTCGGGTGAGAGGTCCAGCGTCTCGCGGCGGCGCATGGGCGAGGCGAAGAGCCCGGTCTGGACGCCGGTGTTGTAAGAGTCCAGCCGCCGCCCGGTGGTGAGGCGCAGCGGGAACTCGGGGCTCAGCTCCTCGACCGGACCCTCCTGCAGCACGCAGCTGAAGGGCGCCAGCGGCCCGACCACCGGCCGCTCCCACAGCCGCCCGTGGAGGTAGAGCTCTCCCGGGTGCGACTCGTCGTAGCACGGCCACTGCAGGCCGTCCGACGCTTCCAGGCGGGCATAGGACATGCCGGCATGGGCGGGGCTCAGGGAGCGCACCTCGTTCCACAGCTCCTCGGCGCTGGGATTGCCCAGGTCCTTGCCCATGCGCCGGGCGAGGTCGCAGAGGATGTCGAGGTCGTCGCGCACCCCCGGCGGCGGCGGCAGCGCGCGGCGCACGCGCTGGACCCGGCGCTCGCTGCTGGTCACGGTGCCCTCGGACTCGCACCAACCGGCGGCGGCGGGCAGCACGACGTCCGCCAGCTCGGCGGTCTGGGTGAGCAGCACGTCCTGCACGACCAGGGTCTGGAGCCCCCGCAACAGGCGCATCGTGTGATGCTGGTCCGCCTCGGAGGTCGCGGGGTTCTCGCCGATGACGTAGAGCGCGGTGAGGTCGCCGCGCCCCATGGCCTCGAACATCCCGCTCAGGTGCCAGCCGCTCTCGGGCGGGATCCTGGCTCCCCAGGCGCGCTCGAACTTCGCCCGCAGGGCGCCGTTCTCGACGTGCTGGAACCCGGGTAGGCGATCGGGCAGGGCGCCCATGTCGCCGCCGCCCTGCACGTTGTTCTGGCCGCGCAGCGGGCTGAGGCCCGAGCCGTAGCGCCCGACGTGGCCGGTGAGCAGGCCGAGGTTGATCAGGGCCAGCACGTTGTCCACCGCGTTGTGATGCTCGGTGATGCCCAGCGTCCAGCAGATCACGGCGCGGTCGGCGCGGGCGTAGGCATGGGCGAGCTCGCGGATCGCCGCCGCCGGCACGCCGGTCACCGCCTCGGCGTGCGCCAGCGTCCACGGCTCGACGCTGGCGCGGAACTCGGCGAAGCCGCTGGTGGCGTGGTCGACGAAGCTGCGGTTCTCGAGGCCGGCGGCCAGGATCTCCCGCGCCACGGCGTTGGCGAGCGCGATGTCGGTGCCGACGTGGAGCGGCAGGTGTCCCACCGCCCAGTCGGCCGAGGAGGTCCGGCGCGGGTCCACGACGTAGAGCCGCGCGCCGCGGTGGACGGCCTTCAGCACGTGATGGAAGAAGATCGGATGCGTCTCGCGCGCGTTGCTCCCCCAGAGGACGATGAGGTCCGTCTCCTCGACCTCCTGGTAGGAGGTCGTGCCGCCGCCCATCCCGAAGACTGTCGCCAGACCGACGACGCTCGGGGCGTGTCAGGTCCGGTTGCAGCTGTCGATGTTGTTGCTGCCCACGACCACCCGGGCGAACTTCTGCGCCAGGTAGTTGGTCTCGTTCGTGGTCTTCGAGCAGCTGAACATCCCGAAGGTCCGCGGCCCCCGCTTCTCCACGGCGGCGCCGAAGCCGCGGGCAGCGCGGTCCAGCGCCTCGTCCCAGCTGGCGGGACGCAGCGCGCCGCCGCTACGGACGAGAGGGGTGAGCAGCCGTTGGTTCTCGGACATAGGTCGCCTCCTGATGGCCGCAGTATAAGCCCAGCCGGCGCCCGCGGCGGTCGCCCGCCTCTACACCCCTACACAGTGGTGTCCCTCGGTTGCCCTTGGCCCCCCCTCCCTCCCTTTGGACGAGGGTCCGCAGCCCTCCGCCACCCCCTCTGAACTTAGACCCTCGTCCAAAGGGAGGGAGGGGGGGCCAAGGGCAACCGAGGGACACCCCGTCGATTCCAGCCCCCCTGCTTCGTCATAAGGTTGGATGGACCGCGACGCCGGGGCGGCCCGCCCTGAAGCGGCAAGACCCGGCACGACCGAACGAGGAGGATTCACGATGCCCAAGTTCCTGATGTTGGCCCGCAGCGACGCCCGTGCATGGGAGGGCCTGTCCGCCGAGGAGGGACAGCGGATCGTCCAGCAATACGTCGATTGGAGCAACCGGATGCGGGCGGCGGGTCGGCTCGCGGGGAGCAACAAGCTCAAGGACGGCGATGGGCGGGTGCTGGCGGGCAACGGCTCCGGGGTGGAGGTGAAGGACGGACCCTACAGCGAGACCAAGGAGGTGGTGGGGGGTTACTGGCTGCTCGAGGCGGCGGACTTCGACGAGGCGGTGAAGCTGGCGAAGGACTCGCCGCACCTGCGCTTCGGCACCCTCGAGATCCGGGCCATCGAGGAGATGTAGGCGGCGGATCGCATGGAACCTGGAACCCTTCGCGGCCGGGCGGCGGACGCGGCGGACGAGCCGCCCGCGCCGGCCACGCCCTCAACCAGCGGGGCCAGCGGGGTCGCCGGGGCCGGCGGAGTCGGCGAGCTGGTGGACCATCTGTTCCGCCACAGCGCGGGGCAGATGGTCGCCACGCTCACCAGGATGCTCGGCCCGCAGAACCTGTCGCTGGCCGAGGAAGTCGTGCAGGACGCGCTGGTGCGGGCCATCGAGACCTGGCCGCATCGCGGCGTGCCCGAGAACCCGCGCGGCTGGCTGATGCAGGTGGCGCGCAACCGCGCGCTCGACTGCCTGCGGCGTGACGCGACCCGCGCCCGCAAGGCCGGCGTGCTGGCCGCGGAGCCGGTGAACGCGCCGACCGCCCTGGCCTCGATGACCCCGACAACCCCGGCGAACCCGCTCGACCCTGACGCCTCCGGGGCCGACGACACCCTGGTGATGATCCTGATGTGCTGCCATCCGGCGCTGGCGCGCGAGGCGCAGGTGGCGTTGACGCTCAAGACGGTGGGCGGCTTCAGCGTCGACGAGATCGCGCGGGCGTTCCTGCTGCGTCCCGCCGCGGTCGCGCAGCGGCTGGTGCGCGCCAAGCGGCTGCTGCGCCAGCGGCGCATCGCTTTCGAGCTGCCGGCGCGGGGGCTCGGCGCGCGCATCGGCAGCGCGCTCGAGACGATGTACCTGATGTTCAACGAAGGCTACGCCGCCACCGCCGGGGACGACCTGGTGCGCTCCGATCTCTGCGGCGAGGCGGTGCGCCTGGCGACCATCCTGGCGGACCATCCGGCCACCTCCCTGCCGGAGGTCCACGCCCTCCTGGCGCTCATGCTGTTCCAGGCGAGCCGCCTCCCGGCCCGCTGCGACGCGGAGGGCGCGCTGGTGCTCCTCGCCGACCAGGACCGCCGGCGCTGGGACCGGGCGCTGATCGGGCGGGCGCTCGGGCACCTCGAGCGCTGCGCCGCCGGCGAGCGCGCTACCGCCTATCACCTCGAAGCCGGCATCGCCGCCTGTCACGCCATGGCGCCGAGCTACGCCGCGACCGACTGGGCGCAGATCCTGGCGCTCTACGACGACCGGCTCGCGCTCGCGCCGTCGCCGGTCGTCGTCCTCAACCGGGCGGTCGCGCTGAGCATGGTCCAGGGGCCGCGGACCGGCATCGCGGCGCTCGCCGAGGTGGCGGACGACCCCCGCCTGCGCGGCTACTACCTGCTGCCGGCGACCCTCGCCGACCTCTGGCTGCGCTGCGGCGACCGGCCGACGGCCGCGGCCCACTACCGCCGCGCCCTCGAGCTGCCCTGCAGCGAGCCGGAGCGGCGCTTCCTGCTGCGCCGGCTGGCCGCCTGCGAACCCTGCAGCTGAAGCGAGGCATCCCCGCGCGAGCGCCGGCCGGCCGCCTGCCCGTCGCTTTGGAACGCACCCCCGTTTCCTCGCATCGCTGGCCCTGATCTTGCTTGTTCTGCCGCCGCGTAGGGGCGCGCATCGAGCCGGTCCGTGCCGGCAGCGCGCGCCACTGCGAGGAGGGTTGGGAGAAGTCTGGTTCAGGGTGGAGAGGTCCGCTTGGCACGCTGGCGCAAGCTCATCACCGACACGATCACCAGCTGGAACGACCACGACGCCTCGACGCAGAGCGCGGCGCTGGCCTTCTACACCATGTTCTCGCTGGCGCCGCTGCTCGTCGTGGTGATCTGGCTGTTCGGCCTGGCGTTCGGCGACCAGGCCGTCCGCGGCGAGATCCTGGCCGAGTTCCAGGACTGGATGGGCAAGGACGCCGCCAGCCTCGTGCAGGCGATCCTGCGCACCGCCAACGAGCCCAAGACCAACCTGGCCGGCATCCTGGGCGTCCTCACCCTGATCTTCGGCGCCTCCGGCGTCTTCGTCCAGCTGCAGCAGTCGCTGAACCGGATCTGGGGCGTGGCCGCCAGGCCCGGGGCCGCTCTCACCAAGCTGCTGCGCAAGCGCCTGCTGTCGTTCGCCGTGGTTCTCGGCATCGGCTTCCTGCTGACGGTGTCGCTGATCATGTCCACCGCCCTGACCGCGCTGGGCGACTACCTCGAGCGGCGCTATCACCTGCCGGTGACCCTGCTGCATGCCCTGAACATCCTGGTCTCTTTCCTCCTCGTCACCCTGCTCTTCGCCTTCATCTACCGCCTGCTGCCCGACGTGAGGCTCGCCTGGCGCGACGTCTTCCTCGGCGCGGTGGTGACCTCGGTGCTGTTCGGCATCGGCAAGACGCTGATCGGCTTCTATCTCGGACGCAGCGGCGCCGCCTCCGCCTACGGCGCCGCCGGCTCGCTGGTGATGCTGCTGTCCTGGGTGTACTACTCGGCGCTCGTCTTCCTGCTCGGCGCCGAGTTCACCCGCGTCTACTCGCACGACTCCGTGGGCGCCCGGGCAGCGCCCGAGCAGGGGGCGAAGCCCGTCGACACCACCAAGCCAGAGGTCAAGGCCGCAGCCGACCCCCCGCGACGCGCCGCCGCCGCGCCGGCCGCCGCCGAGCGCACACCGGCCCGGCGGAGACGGGCTTGATCGGGCGCCTGCGCCGCGGCCGCCGCCGCGAGGGCGGCGCACGGGCGCCGCGGCGGGCGGGCGCGCTGGCGCTCGCGATCATCGCCGGCAGCGCCGGCATGGCGGCCGCGGACGCGCGGCCGGCGCACGCCGCCGAGTCGCTGCGGGTCGAGATCGACGGGCTGAGCGGCGAGCTGCGCAAGAACGCCCTCGCCAACCTGGCGATCGAGAAGGCGCGCAAGGACAAGGACCTCGACGAGTCGCGCATCCGCCGCCTGCACGGCCAGGCGCCCGACGAGATCCAGCAGGCGTTGCAACCCTTCGGCTATTACCGGGTGGTGGTGGACGCCTCCCTCAGCCACGATGGCGCCACCTGGGTAGCTCATTACAAGGTGGACGAGGGGCCGCAGCTCAAGGTGACCACCCGCGACATCCAGCTGCTCGGCGAGGGGTCGAGCGACGCCGGCTTCCAGCAGGTGGTGCACGCCTTCCCGCTGCACGAGGGCGAGGCGCTGTCACAGGTCGCCTACGAGGTGGGCAAGAAGGCCTTCGATGACTACGCCTCGGATCACGGCTACCTCGACGGCAAGTTCCTGGTCAGCCAGATCCAGATCGACCTGGCCACCTACACCTCGAGCATCGTCCTGCACTACCAGACCGGGCCGCTCTACCGCTTCGGGCCGGTACGGTTCCACCAGCATTTCCTGCGCCCGTCGCTGCTGCAGGGTTACATCCGCTTCAAGCAGGGCGACCCGCTCGCGGCGCCCCAGCTGCTGCTGTTGCAGGAGTCGCTCGCCGACAGCACCTACTTCCAGCGCGTGGAGGTCGTGCCGCGCCGCGACGAGGCGGCCGGAGTCGAGGTCCCGATCGACGTCAACCTGGTGCCCGCCAAGCCGCAGAAATGGACCGCGGGCCTGGGCTACGGCACCGACACCGGGCCGCGCGGGACCTTGGGGCTCGAGCTGCGCCACCTCAACGAGCTGGGACATCGCTTCACCTCCGAGGGGAAGGTCTCGCTGGTCGAGAAGAGCATCCGCATGGACTACCTCGTGCCCGGCTTCTACCCGCGCACCGACGTGCTCGACTTCACCGTCGCCTACGCCGACCTGAGGCCGAAGACCAGCCACAGCGAGAACCTGCTGATCGGCCCCAGCTACAGCTTCGGAATCGGGCGCTGGCGGCAGGCCGTGGCGCTCGACTACCAGCGCGAGACCTACACCGTCGGCGTCGACAAGGGCATCTCCGCCCTGGTCATCCCGCAGGACACCTGGACGCGCGTCTACGCCGACGACCGCATCTACCCGAGCCACGGCGAGAAGTACACCTTCATCGCGCGCGGCGGCGCCAAGGCCCTGGCGTCCGACGTCAACTTCGCGCAGCTCGTGGCCGACGCCAAGTTCGTGCAGAGCCTCGACCACCGGCGGCGCTTCCGCCTGATCAGCCGCGTCACGGGCGGCTACACCGCGACCGACGACTTCCGTCACCTGCCGCCCACCGAGCGCTTCTTCGCCGGCGGTGACCAGAGCGTGCGCGGCTACGCCTACCAGGGGATCGGCGCGCGCGACGAACGGGGCAACGTCATCGGCGGCCCCGACACCCTGGTGGCGAGCGCGGAGGTCGAGTACCGCCTCGAGCAGTGGCAGCGGCTGCAGAAGTTCGGGCTCGCCGCCTTCTACGACGCGGGCACCGCCGGCTTCTCTTTCGGCGGCGGCATGCAACAGGGCACCGGACTGGGCGTCTTCTGGATCTCGCCGATCGGCCTGGTGCGGGTCTATGTCGCCACCGCCCTCAGCCTGCCGGGCCATCCGCTCCGCCTGCACCTGACGATAGGACCCGATCTATGAGACCTCGACGTCGCCGCATCGACCGCATCGTCCGCATCGTGGCCTGGCTGGCCGCCGGCATCGCCGCGCTGGTGTTGCTGGTGGTCGTCGCCCTGGCCTTCCTGATCGGCACGCAGACCGGCACCCGCTTCCTCTTCGCCCGTCTCGGCGCGCTCCTGCCCGGTACTTTCGCGGTGCAATCGGCAGCAGGGCGCATCGACAGCCCGCTGACGCTCCGCGGCGTGGTCTACAAGCGGCCGGGCACGGAGATCCGCATCGACCGCCTGTATCTCGAATGGCGCCTGCGCGAGCTGCTGGCGCGGCGCGTCGACGTCACCCGCCTCTACGCCGACGGCGTGCACATCGTGTCGACGCCCACGCCGAACGAGCAGCCGAGCCCGCTGCCGGATCTCGACCTGCGCTTCAACATCATCGTGCGCGACGCACGGGTGCGCGCCTTGACGCTGGGCAGCCCCACGGTCGGCGCCGGCACCGGCGGCGCGGCGGCCGCGGCGGCACCAGGCGCGCCGGCGCCGGCAACTCCCGGCGCGGCGGCCCGGGGGGTGGCGGCAGCGACCGCCGCGGCCGCGAAGGCGACGGTCCAGGCGACGAAGACCAGCGTCGCGGCGACGTCGGCGGCGACCACCGTGGCGACGGCGGCGACGGCCAACCCGCCCTCGCCGCCGACGGTCATCGACGAGATCGACCTCGCGACCACCGACATCCGGAACCTGGTGCGCATCGACCGCCTGGCGGTGCGCTCGGCGCTGCTGCGCGCCGAGGTGACCGGCACGGTGCAGCCGCGCGGCGACTACCCGGTCGACCTCGTCACCCGCTGGGAGGTCCATGCCGGGGGCACGCCCCAGATGGCCGCGGTGGCGGGCAGCGGCACGCTGAAAGGCACCCTGGCCAACCTGCGGGTCGACCAGTCCCTGACCGCCCCCTTCGACGTGCGCCTCGCCGCGGTGCTGGTCCAGCCGATGCGCGACCTGCGCCTCGACGGCCGCCTGGTCTTCAACCGCCTCAACCCGCGGCGCCTGCGTGCCGACCTCCCCGACCTGCCGGCGTCGGGCCAGGTCGCGATCCGGGGGAGCGTGGCGAGCTTCGACAGCTGGGGCACCGTCGAAGCGGCGATGGCGCCCGCCGGCAACTTCCATCTCGACTACCGGGTGACGCGCCAGGGGGACGCCTGGCAGGTGCGGCAGGCCGACCTGACGCTGCCCGGCACGCCGGCGCGCGTGGCGCTGCGCGGCCGTGCGGTGTTGCCCGCCACGGCGGCCAACGGCGCCGGCAACCTCGACGTCGACCTCACGGCGAGCTGGCGCGACGCCGCCTGGCCGCCGCGCGGCAAGGCCGCTTTCGCCAGCCCGCGCGGCGAAGCGCACGTGGTGGCCCACGCCAGCGGCGGCGGCACCGCTGCGCCAGGCGGTGCCGGCGCCACGGCACCCGGAGGCGCCGGCGCCCCGGCCGGCAGCCTGAGCAGCGAGGGAACGGTCCAGGCCGTGGTGACCTCCCTCGGACCGGTCGCGGCCAGCTATCGCCTGACCCGCCAGGGAGGAGACTGGCGCCTCGAAAAGATGGAGGTCGCTGTGCCGGGCACCGCCACCCACCTCGCCGCCTCGGGACGGCTGACGCAGCGCGGCCAGGGCTTCGACGTCGACGCGGCGGTCAACTGGCGTGACCTCGCCTGGCCCCTCACCGGACCGGCTTCGGTCCGCAGCCGGCAGGGTTAGGCGCAGGTCGCCGGCAGCCTCGACAGCTTCCGGGCGCAGATCAGCGCCGAGCTCACCGAAGGTCCGGGCGCGGCCGCCCCGCAGGCGAGCGGCGCGGCCGCACCGGCGGGGGCTGCCGGCGCCCATCCCGCCGCGGAGTCCAAGGCCGCCGCCGACGCCGCCGCGACCGCGGCCAACCCCGCCGTCGTGCCGAGCACGGTGCAACCGGCGACGCCCGCCGCCCGCGCCGCCCTGGCCACCCCTGCCGGGGCCGGGGCCGGCGCGGCGACACCGGCCACCGTCGCGGCGGCCCATCCCGGACCGGTGGCGGGCCGCTTCACGCTCTCCGGCACCGGCAACCGCGACCGCTTCCACATCGACAGCCTCGCGGCCGACGTGCTCGCGGGCCATCTGCAGGGGCGCGGCGACGTGACCTGGAGCCCGCGCCTGGGCTGGAACCTGGCGCTCTCGGCGCAGGGGATCGACCCGGCGGCGGTGCGTCCGGACCTTCCCGGGCGTCTCGGCTTCGACCTCGCCACCCGCGGCGAGAGCCAGCCGGGCGGGCTGACCGGCAGCGTCGACCTGCCGCGGCTGCAAGGTACGCTGCGCGGCCAGCCGGTCGCGGTCACCGCCGCCCTGCGCCTGGCCGGCCCGAGCTACGACTTGTCGCGGCTCGACGCGAGCTGGGGATCGGCGCGGCTGCGCGCCTCCGGCCGGCTGGGCGACCGCTTCGACCTCGGCTTCGACGCCCAGGCGCCGAACCTCGGCCTGGTCATGCCGGCGGCGACCGGCTCCCTCACCACCCAGGGCCACATCTCAGGCGCCGCGAAGACGCCGCGCGTGCAGGCCTCGGCCCACGGGCAGGGGCTGCGGTTCGGCACCCAGAGCGTCGGCGACGCGACCGTCCACGCCGACGTCGACATGGCGTCCGCGGGGCCGTTCCAGCTCGACGCCGACCTGCACGACGTCAACGCCGGCGGCCAGCTGATCTCCCGGCTGACCGTGCAGACCCGCGGCACGTCGGCAAGCCACACCCTGACGCTGTCGGCGGCCGGGCTGGGCGACCAGAAGAACGCCCGCTTCGACCTCGGCCTGGCCGGCGGGGTACGGGGTCCCCTGGGAGCAGCCTCTGCCGACCTCACATGGCGCGGCCAGATCTCGCGCCTCGACCTGCGCTCGTCGCCGGTAGGCGATTGGAGCCTGCAGCAGCCGGCGGGGCTTTCCGCGGGAGCGAGGGCTGTTGACCTGCGAAACCTCTGCTGGGTAGGCGTCGGGGGAAGCACGACCTCTTCCTTTGGCGGCGCGGCCAGTGGCGCCAATTCAGGGGGCCGTGCCAAGTCGGCCGGCAATGTGGGGACGGGGAGCACCAGCAGCGGCACCATCCCGGCGGCTGCGGGCGGCGCCCGCCTGTGCGCCAGCGCCTCCTGGTCGCAGGCTGGCCCGTGGGCGGGCCAGGCGACGCTCACGTCGCTGCCGCTCAACCTGATGAAGCCCTTCCTGCCTCCCGACCTGACGATCACCGGCGACGTCAACGGCCGGGCGGAGGCGCACGGCGGCAGCCGCGGCATCGCCGACGCCGACATCGACCTCGCACCGGGACCCGGCGACCTGCGCTTCCCCGCCGAGCAGGGGCGCACGGTGACAGTGCACTTCGAGCGCGGCACGCTGCGCGCGCAGGCCGGCCCGGAGGGCGGCAACGCCACGGCCAACCTGGCGTTTGCCAATATCGGCACCTTCGACGCGCGGCTGCGGCTGCCGCGCCTGACCCAGGGCGTGGTGCTCAAGGATCAGCCGCTCGGAGGCACGATCGCCGTCCACCTCCGCGACCTGACGTTCCTCGAGGGCTTCGTGCCCGATCTCCGGGGCCTGGCCGGCTCGCTCAACGCCGACCTCAGCCTCGCCGGCACCGCCGCGACGCCGCGCCTGACCGGCCAGGCGCGGCTCGAGGGCGGCCGCGCGCAGGTGCCGCTCTACGGTCTCGACCTCAAGGACGTCCGGCTCGCCGCCACCGCCAGCGGCGGCACCACGCTGGCCATCGACGCCGGCGCCACTTCCGGTCCCGGCTCCGTCCACATCACCGGCAGCGCCGGCCTGATGCCGAGCCCCTCGGCGCCGGTCCATCTCGCCGTGACCGGGAGCCGCTTCGCGGTCATGAGCACGCGCGACATCCGCATCCTGGTGTCGCCGGACCTCAAGATCGACTACCAGGGCACAGAGGCCAGGCTCACCGGCCAGGTGACCGTGCCGGAGGCCCACATCCACGTCGAGAAGGCGCCGAAGGGCGGCCCGATCGAGCCCTCCAAGGACGTGGTGTTCGTGGGCGGCCTCAAGCCGCAGGCGCAGCAGCCGGCGAAAGCCCCACTCGCGGTCTACGCCCGCGTGCGCCTGGTGATCCCGAACCCGGCGATCGAGCTCGACGCCTTCGGCCTGAAAGGCCAGCCCTATGGCTCACTGCTGCTGGTCGAGAACCCGGGCAGCACGACCGCCGCCGGCACCGGCGAGCTCGACATCGCGGCGGGAGGGACCTTCCAGGCCTATGGCCAGAACCTCACCATCGAGCGCGGCCGGCTGATCTTCGGCGGCCCGCTCGACGACCCGGCGCTCGACATCCGCGCCTCGCGCGTCTCCGACGACCAGACGGTCACCGCCGGCATCGAGGCCAAGGGCACCCTCGAGGAGCCCCAGTTCTCGATCTGGTCCACCCCGGCCATGAGCCAGAGCGACGCCCTCGCCTACGTGATGCTCGGCCACGGCCTCAACTCCGCCAACCCGCAAGAAGGCAACCGCGTCGCCAACGCCGCCTCCTCCCTGGGCCTCCACGGCGCCGGCATGCTGGCCAAGAGTATCGGCGCCCGCTTCGGGCTCGAAGAAGCCTCGATCGAGAGCAAGGGCAGCTGGAACCAGGCCTCCCTGATGATGGGAAAGTACCTCGCACCGCATCTCTACGTAATGTACGGCATCGGCCTCTTCCAGCCCGTCAGCACCTTCCGCGTCCGCTACATCGTCAACAGCAAGTGGACCCTGCAAGCCGAGAGCAGCAACGAGACCGGAGCCGACGTCCTCTACACCCTCGAGCGCGGCCGGACGAAGTAGCGGCCCCGGCTTGGTTGTTCGTGTGCTTGCGGAGCGCAGCCTGAGCGCCCGGGGAGTTCTTCGCGAGAATTGAGCTACGCCTCTCCGGCCGAAGATACCTGCTCGCCGGGCTCAGGCTTCGGTGGCGCGCTGGACTGCGCGGGAACGTCGGCCACGACGGCTGCCACGGGTTCCAACTCAGTCTCGCTCAAGCCGAGCTCGCGTAGGATCTGGAGCGCCGCTTCCGCTTGAGTCCAAGCGCCGGAAATCAGGAGCCGCCTGCATTCCCGTACGAAGCCTGCTCGCTGCCTAGGAAGCAGGTCGGGATGCTCCAGCCAGCGACGAGCCAAGCCGCGAACCGCCTTCTGCATTTCCCGATCGCTCCGCCGGAAGGAAAGGGGCAAGAGTGGCACGAGGTGGTCGCCCACAGTACCTAGGCTTCCCGCCTTGAGATTCTCACTCTCTTGAGCAATGCCCGCCCGCAGGGCGGCATCCGGAAGAGCTGCCCTATCTTCGGCCAGTCGCAGCAGCGCTTCGGTCCGTATCACATGCGTGCGGTCGTCCCCTGGTGCCCTCAGCTTATGGATGGCGACCGAGAGCTGGCGGTCAGCCTTTTCGCTCCCGATTACACGCTGCCACTCGATGGCATCCTGGATGATCCAGTCAAGCTCATCGGTCGTCAAGAGGCGCGAACGGGTGAGACATGAGATCAGCAAACGATCACGTCGACGGTTGTGGGGAGTTCGGCGGAGCCACGCTAAGGCCTGTCGCGCCGCGCGCCGCCAGTCGGCGTCGCTCAGGCTTGGTCGCCGAAGCAACCTGTTCAGGACGAAGTCCAGCTCGGGGTACAAGGGGTTGTTCTCGGAGAATTCCAGGCCCACCTTGACCGCCATGGCCTCTTGGTCGAGGTCCAGATCGCGCCTTTTGAGGAGAGGGGGCAGGATGAAGCCCGCTTCGACGCTATTTGGGAACCGCCGCATCCACTCCAGAGCACGATCGAAAGTGTCTCGCGATGCGGAGCCTAGGTCTTCACGCTTCAGCAACGGCGGCAGAACGAAGCTGGCCTCCATCTCCAGCCGCGGATGCCGTTCCAGCCAAGCCAATGCCATTCGGATCACCGTAGGCGAACTCTCCACATGACCCGGAAGGCTGAGCAGGGGCGCAAGGACATAGCAACTGTCAGTCTCAAATGGAAATCGATGCAGCCAGTCGCGGCTACAGGAGATCGCATCGCTGGCGCGCGCTCCGAGGTCCTTGCGCGCAAGCAAGGAACTCAGCACGAACTGCGATTCAGGTTCCAGCGGAAAGCGTCGCAACCAGTCGAGGCTACAAGAGATCGCATCGCTGGCGCGCGCCCCGAGGTCCTTCCGCGCAAGCAAGGGACTCAGCACGAACTGCGATTCCGGTTCCAGTGGAAAGTGCCGCAACCAGTCGAGGCTGCAAGAGATCGCATCGCTGGCGCGTGCCCCGAGGTCCTTTCGCGCAAGCAAGGGACCCAGTACGAACTGCGATTCCCGTCCCAAGGGAAAGCACTGCAGCCAGTCGAACGCGCACTGAATCGCCTCCTGCGCTTGCTCTCCGAGGTCCTGGTGCTCAAGCAGGGGACGCAGCACGAACTCCGATTCCAGCATCAGGGGAAAACGCTGCAGCCAGTCGCACCCGCGCCGAATCGCCTGCTGCGCTTGCTTTCCGAGGTCCCTGCGCGCAAGCAAGCGACTCAGTAGGAATTGCGATTCCGGTTCCAAGGGAAAGCGCTGAAGCCACTCGAACCCACGCTGAATCGCCTCCTGCGCTTGCTCTCCAAGATCCTTGCGCGTAAGCAAGGGACTCAGTACGAACTGCGATTCCGGTTCCAAGGGAAAGCGCCGCAGCCAGTCGCACCCGCGCTGAATCGCCTCCTGTGCTTGCTCTCCAAGGTCCTTGCGCGTAAGCAAGGGACTCAGTACGAACTGCGATTCCCGTTCCAAGGGAAAGCGCCGCAGCCAGTCGCACGCGCACTGAATCGCCTCCTGCGCTTGCCCTCTAAGGTCCTGGTGCGCAAGCAGGGGATGCAGCACGAACCCCG
>DATNKH010000437.1:0-5282 GCA_035603475.1 Thermoanaerobaculia bacterium | reverse complement strand
CGGCTCGAGCCGCAGTTCCGGCAGACGCCGGAGGCCATTGCCAACATCCTGATCGCCACGCCAGGCGGGCAGCAGGTGCCGCTCAAGGAAGTCGCCGACGTGCGGGTGGCCAGCGGCGCCTCGTTCATCTACCGGGAGGGCAACTCGCGCTACATTGGAGTGCAGTACTCGGTCAAGAATCGGGATCTCGCCGGCGCCGTCGAAGATGCCCAGCGCCAGGTGGCGGCGGCGGTGAAGCTCCCTCCCGGCTACCGCATGGTCTGGGGCGGCGAGTACGAGGAGTACACCACCTCGCGCCAGCAGCTCGCGTTCATCTTGCCGCTAACCCTGCTGCTCATCTTTCTGCTGCTGTTCCTGCTGTACGACAACCTCAAGTTTCCGCTGGTCACCGTGCTCGCCGTGCTGATCTCCGACCCGGTCGGCGGCCTGCTGGCGCTGGCGATCACCGGCACGCCGTTCTCGGTCTCCTCGGCGATCGGGTTCCTGGCGCTGTTCGGGGTCTCGGTGCAGACCGCGGTGATCTTCATCTCCTACGCCAACCAGCTGCGCAAGGAGGGGATGGAGATCACCGAAGCGACCCGCCAGGCCGCCATCCTGCGGCTGCGGCCGATCATGATGACCGCCCTGGTCGCCGCTCTCGGGCTGCTGCCCGCGGCGCTGTCGACCACCGTCGGCTCCGACACCCAGCGGCCTTTCGCCCTGGTCATCGTCGGCGGCCTGTTCTCGCGCTTGCTGATCAGCGTCTTCCTGATGCCGGCGCTCTACGCGCTGGTGGCCCGGCCGCACGACCGCCTGCGGGTGTGAGGCGCCGGCGGGCGGTCAGCGCTGCGCCAGCAGCTCGTCGAGCTTGGCGATCATGGTGTGCTGCCACTCGTCGCCGGGCCTGAAGCCGACCTGCTCCCATTGCAGCTGGCCCTGCGGGTCGACGAACCAGTTCCGCGGGATGGACAGCGTCGGCGCCACGGCGTCCACGATGTCGCGCGCCGGGATGGCGGGGAAGGTGTACCGGTGCTCGTTCATGTAGGGCGCGATCTTGCCGACGTCGTCGTCGACGTTGAAGCTGAGCACCGCCACGTCGGTGCGGGCCTTCAGCTGGTCGTAGAGCTTCTGTAAGTCGGGGTGCTCCTTCTGGCAGGGGCCGCACCAGGTCGCCCAGACGTTGATCAGCACGGCCTTGCCCCGGAGGTCCACGAGCTTCCAGGTCTTGCCGCCGAGATCGGCGAGCGCGAAGGCGGGCAGCGGCTTGCCGGGGCGCTCCCAGCTGGAGGTTTCCGCCAGGGTCGGGGTCTGCTTCGCGGCCATCAGGAGGGCGCGGGCCGCGTCGGTGCCGCCAAGCTCCTTCCAGAGCCGGTCGACGTCGTGGGCGCGTGGATCGCCGCCGGTCTTCTCGGCCAGGGCCTTCCCGGCCTGGTCCTTCCCGGCCTGGGCCTTCGGGAGCATGGCGGCATGTGCTTCGGCGGCGGCGCGATAGAACATCAGGGCGTCCAGCTTGTGGCCCAGCATCTCCGCGGCGCGCGCCCGGTACTCGAGCAACTGCCACTTCGTGAAAGGCTTCGTGGGCTCGAGGGCGGCAAGGTCCGCGTCGACCGCGGCCGCCTTCTCCGGCTGCTTGACCGCGGCAAGGTAGTCGAGGAGGATCTCGGCTCGCTCGAGCTTCAGCGTCTCGGCCAGGTACTGCGGCATCTGCCGGCGCTGGTCGTCGTGGCGGTCGTCGGCGAGCTCCCACTCCAAGCGCGCCAGCGCCGGGCGGTAGGACTCCTCGATCAGCGCCGGGACCTCGTCGAGACGGAGCCGGTGACGCACGAGCGCGCCGGCGACGTTCATGACGACGGGCGGGACGTCGTACCAGTTCACCCAGTCCGGCTCCTTCTTCGCTGCCGCCAGCACCTCGTCGGCCGCGCTCGCGATGCGCGCGGCCGGGATGTCCGGGCGGTCCAGGGCGCTGAACCAGACGTCCAGCAGGCTCGGATCGCCGGGCCATTGCCGGCGCCATGCCTCGGCGGCGACGAGCTGCTCCTTGCGACGGGCTTCGAAACTCTCCCTGGTCTTCTTGCCGGGCGCGAACGGGTGGTCCTTCTCCCAGTGCTCGCGCACGATCCGTTCCGCGGTGTCGGAGGCCGGGAAGGCGCGCAGGATCTCGGCTTCGACCTTCGCCGTCGCCGCCGTGTCGCCGAGGTCCCCGTAGGCGCTGCGCCGGAGCTCGAGCCAGGCGAGCCCGTTCGGCCACTGCGTCCGCTCGAGACGCGCCAGGTCGCGGGAGACCTGCTGCCGCTCCGCCTCGTGCTCGGTCGTCGGCCGCGCCTTGAACTCGAGGCTCCAGAGCGCCTCCCAGGCGTCCGGCAGCGTTGGCTCGCTCTCCGCCTCCAGCCGCCGGCGCACCGCCGCCGCGGTGCTCGCCACCTGCTCCGGCGTCCCAGCCCGCACGATCAGCTGCAGCGCCGAGCCGGCCAGGGGCGCCGGGCACCGCTCGAGGAAGCCTGCCAGTGCGTGCTGCGTCTTCGACGGGTCCCTGAAGTTGCCGGCCGCCGAGATCCTCGCCAGCGCCAGCCAGGTCTGCGGCAGCTCCGGGTGCGCTGCTGCGAGCGCCTCGAGCATGCGCCGCGCCGCGGGGGTATCTCTGCCCACCAGCGCCTCGGCGTGGAGGAGCGCGTAGATCGGCCGGTCCGGGTGCTGGTCGTGCTGGGCACGGGCCCACTGCAGCTGCGCCCCCGGGTCGATCTCCGGCTCGAGAGCATGCATGCGCGCCCGCAGCAGGAAGGCGTCGTCCGGGTGCTCGCCCAGGCCGGCCAGCAGGATGGCGGCCGCGGCGTCGCGATCGGCCTTGTAGTGCGCGGTCCGCGACTGCTGCTCGTAGCGGTCCAGGATCTGCCGCACCGGCGGCGACGGCTCGCACTGGGCATGCCCGGCCGCCGCGCCGCCCAGGAAAGCGAGGGAAGCGAGGAGGATCGAGCTGGATGAGATAAGGAGCGACCTGGGCGACATGGCGTACGCCTCCGGCAAGGCTGGGGGACAAAAGCGTTGCAAACTCTTCTACACTGTAACGTCCCGTGCGATGAGGGTCAATGCGCCCGGCCGCGTCCGCTTGCGCCCGGCTGTTAGAATGGCCGGGTCTCGCCGAGGCGGGCCGGCAGGCGGGTGGGCCGGCAGACGTGTTCGGATGCACCCTTCACCGCGGCGGCGAGCAATTCCATGATCCCCCCCCAGGGCCAGCGCGAGGGCACCGGCTTGATCGTCGACGACGAGCCGCAGATCCGGCGCGTGGTGCGCAATGCGCTGCAGGGCGAGCTGGCGCGCCTGGTCGAGGCGGCCACGGGCAGCGAGGGGATCGACCTGGCGGCGGCGGAGAAGCCCATCCTGGTGGTGCTCGACCTCGGCCTGCCTGACATGCCGGGCATCGAGGTGTGCCGCGAGATCCGCAAGTGGTCGAGCGCCGCCATCGTCGTGCTCTCGGCGCGGCAATCGGACGTCGAGAAGGCGTCGCTGCTCGACGCCGGCGCCGACGACTACGTCACCAAGCCCTTCAGCACGCTGGAGTTCACCGCCCGCGTCCGCGCCAATCTGCGGCGCGCCCAGGCGGCGCGGCAGCCGTCGGAGCACCGCGTCGCGATCGGCGAGCTGGTGATGGACCTGGCCGCCCGCACGGTGCGGCGCGGCGAGCACGCCATCCACCTCACCCCCATCGAGTGGGACCTGCTGCGCACCTTCGCCACCCAGGCGGGGCGCACGCTCACCCACCGCCAGCTGTTCAACGCCGTCTGGGGGCGCACGTTCGGCGATCCGCAGCAGTACCTGCGCGTCCACGTCGCCAACCTACGGCGCAAGATCGAGCGTGACCCGCTGCGCCCGGAGGTCATCCTCACCGAGCCCGGAGTGGGCTACCGGCTCGAGATGCCGGGCTGATGGGCGAGACGGGCCGCGTGGGGCGACCTCAGGGCAACGGGCGCCCGGGGCAGTTCCTGGAAAACGGGCGCCCGGGGCGGTCCTGGTGGAGGGGGCGCCTTGGGCGCTGGCTGTTCTGGACGGCGACGCTGCTGGCGGTCACGGTGGCGCTGGTGTCGGTGCGCGGCGATCTCGGCGATCTCGGCCAGGCGCACGTGTCGCTCATCTACCTGCTGGTGGTGCTTGGCGCCAGCGCCAGCGGCGGGCGCGCGCTCGGCTTCACGCTGGCTTGCGCCTGCTTCCTGCTCATCGACTACTTCCTGCAGACCCCGTACGACATGCTGTCGGTCGACAAGCCGCTCGACTGGCTGGTGCTGCTGGCCTTCCTGGTCACCGCGACGGTCGCCACGCAGCTGCTGGGCCGCGCCAACGCCGAGGCCGCCGCGGCGCGCCGGCGCGCCGAGGAGATCGACCGCCTGGCGGCGCTCAGCGTCCAGCTGGCCGCCGAAGCCGAGCACGCCGAGGCGCTGCGCGAGGCGGACCGCCTCAAGGATGCGCTGCTCGCGTCGGTGTCGCACGACCTGCGCACGCCGCTGACCACCATCAAGGCGCTGGCCCACGACCTTGCCGCCGCCGGCGACGAGCGCGCGGCGGTGATCGAGCAGCAGGCCGACCGGCTCAACCACATGGTGGCCGACCTGCTCGACCTGTCCCGGCTCAATGCCGGGGGCGTGCCCATGCAGACCGAGATCAACGCCGCCGAGGACCTGGTGGGGGCGGCGATCCAGCAGGTGGCGGGCGCGCTCGGCGAGCGCGAGCTGCGCACCTCGCTGGCGCTGCGCGAGCCGATGCCGGTGGGGCGCTTCGATTTCGTGCATTCGCTGCGCATCCTCGTCAACCTGATCGAGAACGCGCTCAAGTACTCGCCGGCCGATGCGCCCATCGAGGTGGCGATGCGCGGCGAGGGCGAGTGGATCGCCATCGCCGTCGCCGACCGCGGCCGCGGCGTGCCGCCGGCCGAGCGCGAGCGGATCTTCGAGCCGTTCTACCGCCCGGCGGGGAGCTCGCCGGACGGCGCGCGGGCCGGCGGCGCCGGTCTCGGCCTGGCCATCGCCCGCCGGCTGGCGCAGGCGCAGGCCGGCACCCTCACCTACGAGGACCGGCCCGGTGGCGGCAGCGTCTTCACCCTGCGGCTGCCGGCGGCACGGCTCCACGTCCGCGAAAGCGACGCGTCCGGGGAGGCGGCGGCGGACGAGGCGGCGGCGGACGAGGCGGCGGTGGATGAACCGGCGGCGGATGAAGCGGCGGCGGATGAAGCGGCGGCGGCGCAGACGCTGTGAGCGCAGGGCCCGAGGGCTTTGCGAGATCTTTGTGCGCCCTTGATGGCGCCGTCGATAAGATTG
>DATNKH010000436.1:0-7073 GCA_035603475.1 Thermoanaerobaculia bacterium | reverse complement strand
TGGACGGCCGAAGGGTCGCCGTTGCTGGTGATCACCCGCCGGCAGGCGGCGGGGGTGGCAGCCCTGCTGGCGCGCGAGGTGCCGGCGCCGCTGCACGTGCGCGTCGCGATGCGCTATGGCAACCCATCGATCCGCGCGGCGCTGCGCGAGCTGGCCGGGCTCGGCTGCCGGCGGATCGTGGCGCTGCCGCTCTATCCGCAGTATGCGGCGGTCACCACCGGCTCGACCTTCGACGCCGTCGCCGCCGAGCTCGCCGGCTGGCGTTGGGTGCCGGAGCTGCGGATGATCCACCCGTACCATGACGAGCCGGCCTACGTCGCGGCGCTGGCGGACAGCGTGCGTGAAGCGTGGGCGGCGGCGCCGGCGGCGGAGATGCTGCTCTTCTCGTTCCATGGCATCCCCAGGCGTTACTTCCTGGCCGGCGACCCGTACTTCTGCCACTGTCAGAAGACGGCGCGCCTGGTCGCCGAGCGGCTGCAGCTGCCGCGCGAGCGTTACGAGGTCAGCTTCCAGTCGCTGTTCGGACGCGAGGAGTGGCTGCGCCCCTATACCGAGCAGACGATGCGCGCCATGGCGGCGCGGGGCGTCCGCAGCCTCGACGTGATCTGCCCCGGCTTCTCCGCCGACTGCCTGGAGACTCTCGAGGAGATCGACGGCTTGAACCGCGAGATCTTCCTGCACGCCGGCGGCGAGCGCTACCGTTACATCCCGGCGCTGAACGACCGGCCCGACCACCTCCGCCTGCTGGCGGACCTGGTGCTGCGTAACCTGGCCGGCTGGATCGAGCCCGCCGAGGAGATGGCGCGGCGCGCGCTCGAGGCCGAGGAAGGACGCCGGCACGCGGCGGCAATGCTCGCCGCGACCGCCGGCTGAGCCGCCTCTCGGGCGCGCCAGGAGGGCGGGCCCGCCTGATCTGGCGCTGCGGACCGATCTTCGAATGTTGCGATTGATTCGACTGTTGCGCTCACTCTCGACCGTTTCGACCCTCTCGACTGAAAGGAGCTCTCATGCTGCATGAATCCGCGTTGCAAGGAAGACGAGCGCTGCCGGCCATCACCGCGATACCCGCGATGGCGGCCGCCGCCGCGCTCATCGCACTGGGTGCGGGAAGCCGGGCCGCCCTCGCCCAGGCGCCCGGGCCGCAGGTACCCCGCCCCAGCCCGAACGCCACCGTGTCCCAGACCTTCGGCGTCACCGAGGTGACCGTGCGTTACAGCCGTCCCGGGGTCAAGGGCCGCGTCATCTGGGGCAAGCTGGTGCCCTACGGCGAGGTCTGGCGCACCGGCGCCAACGAGAACACGACGATCCGCTTCAGCACGCCGGTGCGCATCGACGGCAAGGAGCTGCCGGCCGGGATCTACGGCTTGCAGACCATCCCCGAGGCCGCCGACTGGGTGATCGCCCTCAGCAAGGACGCCGACGAGTGGGGCGCTTTCTCCTACAAGCCGGAGCACGACGCCCTGCGCTTCCACGTCAAGCCCGTGCCGGCGGCGGAGCCCCAGGAATGGATGAGCTTCGACTTCCGGAATCTCTCCGACACCTCGGCAGTGCTGGCGCTGCGCTGGGAGAAGCTCGAGGTGGCGTGGAAGATCGAGGCCGACACGCCGCGGCTGCTGGTGGGAGCCGCGCAGTCGGAGCAACGCTGGCAGGACGCCGCGGCGACCTGGTGCATCCAGTCGGGGACCTGTCTGAAGGAGGCCGCGCGCTGGCTCGACGCCTCGATCACCGTCGAGCCGACCTTCTCCAACCAGCGCGCCAAGGCGCGGCTGCTCGCTCGCGAGAACGACTACAAGGGAGCGGTGGCGACCGGCGAGCGGGCCCTCGCGGCCGCCCACGCGGCCAAGCAGCAGCCGCCGCCGGCACAGGTCTCCGACCTCCAGGCGCAGATCGCCGAGTGGAAGGCGAAGGGGTAGCCCCGGCGGCGAGGGCGGCGAGGGCCGCGAGGGCCGGATGGACGCTGTCAACGAGGTGCCACTAGCCTGAAGGCGAGGTGGCGGCGGCGGACGCCGGCTGCCGGTCCGCGGCCTCCGAGGCCGCCGCCGCCTTCGCCTTCTCCGCCGCCGCGCCGCTCTCGTTGGCCAGCCAGGCCGGCAGCTCGACGATCTGCTCGAGGACGACGCGCGGCGCCTCGGCGGCAAGCTCTTCGCGGCCGTGGGCTCCCGAGAGGACCGCGACGCCATGGGTGCCGGCGTTGGCCGCCATGCGGAGGTCGTAGACGGAGTCGCCGATCATCAGCGCCGCGCGCGGGCGGACCCCCAGCTGGTCCAGGATGTCGAGCAGCATCTGCGGGTGGGGCTTGGAGAGCGCCTCGTCGGCCGTCCGGCTGGCGTGGAAGAGGCCGCGCAGGCCGGTCTGATCGAAGGCGTGCTCGAGCCCCCGCCGGCTCTTGCCGGTCGCCACCGCCAGCAGGTAGCCGGCCTGCGCCAGGTCGCCGAGCATGCCGCGCACTCCCGGGAAGAGCAGCGGCCGGTCGCGGAACGTCGCCACCCAGTGCCGGCGGTAACACTCCAGGACGACGTCGTAGAGCGCGTCGTCACAGCCCGGCACCAGCGTGTCGACGGTCTCCCGCAGCCCGAGGCCGACGGTGCCGCGGATCGTCGTCTCGTCAGCCTCGCCCAGCCCGAGCTCGGCGATCACCGCCTGCGTACAGCCCACGATCGACCCGACCGAGTCCATCAGCGTGCCGTCCCAGTCGAAAACCAGCAGCTCCAAGGCGGGGTCCCGCATCGTCTCTCCACGCCCGCACCGGCAGGCAAGCCGCCATCATCGCAGACGCCCGCCCGCAGGTCCAACCCGCGCAGCGGCCGGCTGGGGCTGACGGCAGATGTCCCACCTGCCGTCAGCCAGTACCGGCCGCCGCCCGGCTGGCCGCTAGCCGCTAGTCGTCGAAGTCGTCGTCCGGTCCGGGCTTGACTCCCGCCGGCGCGGCCGGGCAGGTGCGCTGCTTCAAGAACAGCGGTGGCGTCACCTGGTGGAAGTTGAAGGCGCTCTGAATGGTGCCGGCGCCGGCGTCGCGGGCGGTGAGCGCCGGCAGCTTGAAGGTCACCTCGGCGAAGCGCAGCAGGCTGGTGAAGTCGAACGGGTGCGAGTCGATGAAGCCGGGCCGCGCGTAGGGCGAGACCACGATCAGCGGCACGCGGAACCCGGGCCCGTAGACGTCGGCGTTGGGCTGGTTCGGGGGCGGCACGTGATCGTAGAAGCCGCCGAAGTCGTCCCAGGTGATGAACAGCGCCGTGGAGCACCAGTAGGGGCTGGATTCCAGGGCGTTGACCAGGGTGACGGTGTAATTCTCGCCCGCGCAGACGCTGCTCGGCGGATGCTCGCTGAGGCTGCCGGGGAAGACGATCCACGAGATGGCCTGCAGGCCCTTGTGGGTGAGGTCGGTGAGGAACTGGGTGTACGGAACGACCTTGGCCCAGCGCGCCGGGTCGTTGCGGATCTGCGAGAAGGCGTTGAAGATCGTCCAGACGTAACCGCTCTGCCCCGGACCCGGTCCGTAGTAGCGCCAGTCGATGGTCTTGGCGGCCTCGATCTCCTCGACGATGGTGGGGACGCCGGTCCAGCACGACGAGTGCGTGCCGAAGGTCTCCGGCGCCGGACACTGGTACCTGCCGGTGGGCAGCGACTGCTCGGTCTGGTTAGGCACGTCGCAGCCCCAGCCGCCGGTCGTGTTGAAGATGTTGCCGGGATTGTTCACCGCCCCGACGCCGGTCGAGAAGCCGCCGCTCTGGGCCGCCACCGTGTACATGTGATTGGGGTAGCTCGGCCCGCGGAGCGAGGAGAACATGTTGTCGCCGAGCGTGAAGTGCTGGGCGAGGGCGAAGTAGTTCGGGATGTCGGCCTGGACGAACTGCGTCAGGCTGTGGTTGTTGTAGGGCGCCGGCTGGGTCTTGTCGCAGCTGTTCTGGCCTTTCGGGGGACCGTAATTGATCAGGTCGAACTTGTCCATCTGGTCGCAGTCCCAGCCCGTGTCCGCGCCGCTCGGGGAGTGGTCGATGTCGCAGCCGAAGTTGGTGTCGCTGGCATGGGCGAGCGGCACCACGTTGCCCGCGGAATCGAGCGCCGTGGTGACGCCGTTGGCGCCCGGGAAGGTGCCGAAGTAATTGTCGAAAGTCCGGTTTTCCTTGATCAAGAAGACGACGTGCTGGATGCTGCCCGGTATCGGACAGGTGCCAGCGGCGGCGGGTGCGGCGCCGTCGCTCGCGGCGCCCGCGCCCCACGCGCTCATCGGCAGCAACAAGAGTCCTGCCGCCCCCACGATCCACCCTCGCGAGCCAATGCCTCTCATCGCAACCTCCTTCGTAGCAGGGCTCCGAGATGGACACCCTGATGATCACTCGTCGAAGGGATGGAACCACGCACCCGCGACTTTCCTGCGCTCTGCCTTGGCCGGAAGGAACCTGACACCTGGGCCCTCCCGTGACTTCGGCGCCTACCCGGGCGAGGAGACACCGGCAGCCGGGTAGTGGGTCAGTCTCCTCCGCCTCCCTTTGGGCGAGGGCAGTGAGGGCTAGGGCGGACGACCTTGAATGCCTCGCCCAAAGGGCGGCGGAGGAGACTGACCCACTACCCGGCTGCGACCCGCAGGGGCAGCAGATCGAGCAGCTGCCTGGTGCTCGTCAGGACTCGCGCTCCGTACCGCAGCATCTTCCCCGGCCAGGCCAGGCCCGGCGCCTCGGCGAGCGACTCGAGGATGAACAGCGGCCGGCCGAGCCGGATCGCCTCCCACCCCTGGGCCAGGGTGCCGCTCGCGTCGTCGGCCTCGACGATGACCGTCGCGTCCGAGATCAGCGCCATGACCCGGTTCCGGTAGGGGAAGTTCCTCCTGGCCATGGGAGAGCCGGGAGCGAACGGCGAGAGGGCGAGATGCTCCGTCATGATCCGCCGCTGCAGCTCCCGGTTCTGCCGCGGGTAGCAGACGTCCAGGGGCGTGCCGAGAACGGCGATGGTCCTGCCTCCGGCCGCCAGCACCCCGTCGTGCGCGGCAGTGTCGATGCCCTCGGCAAGGCCGCTGACGACGACGACGCCCCCCCTCGCCAGGCCGACTGCCAGCTGGCGCGCGCGGCGCAGGCCCGCTGGCGTGGGCTTCCGGGCACCGATGACGGCGACCCGCGTGCTCCTGCGGATGAGCTCGACGTCCCCGGCCGCGAACAGCCGTTCCGGCGCGTGCTTCCGCTCGAGCTCGCTCTGGGGGCCCAGAAGCTCCGGCACCGTGAATCCTCTGAAGGACGCGGCCATTCTTACGCCATATTACCGCCCACGCACGGGCGGGGCAAGCGCCTCGACCACCTTCGACTCCCTCAGGCTCTCTCAGGGGCCCCGGCAGAGCGCCCGCCGGCGTCCCGGCCTCGCGTGGTCGCGGCACTCTTCCTGTAGCGCGATTCATTCCATCCGGGCGGGCGTCTTCTCGCCGGCCTCGCGATCGCGACGCAACAGACCTCGCATCCGCCGTCCTCAGTGGGAGATCGATGATGCAGCAGGGTTTCGAACAGCACGGCTCGCGCCAGTCCTCGGGCATCTTCGTTCTCTCGTTGCCGCGCACCGGGTCCACCGTGTTGCGCCTGATCCTCGACACGCATCCGGAGATCTTCTGTCCGGACGAGCTCCACCTGGGCCGGCTGCTGAAGGCGCTCTACGACACCAACGAAGGCCTGGCCGAGGCCGGCGGCACCGCCGCGATCAACGCCCAGCTGATCGATCCCGCGAGCCGGTGGGCGGCGGCGACGGGGCGCACGGTGGCCGAGATGCTCGACGCCGCGACGCACCGCAAGGGCAAGTCCCTGTGGTGCGACAAGTCGCCCACCAACCTCGAGCACCTGGCGATCATCGCGAAGCTCCTCCCCGGATCACGATACGTCCCGCTGCATCGCCACTGCCTGGACTTCGCCATCTCCTGCCTGCGGTTCTCCACCTACGGCTTCTTCTTGCACCTGGTGGAGGACTACGTGCGCAAGGATCACAAGAACTTCCTGCGCGCCCTCGTCCGCGCCTGGAACGACCACACCCGCGAGCTGCTGCGGTTCGAGGCGGAGCACGCCGGAGACTGCCATCGCCTGCGCTACGAGGACCTGGTCACCTCTCCCGAGGACACCTCGCGCCGGCTCTTCGATTTCCTGGGAGTGCCGTTCGATCCCCAGATGCTGCAGCGCGTCTTCTCCTCGCCGCATCATCAGCGGGCCTACAGCGGCGATCCGAACGCGCTGTTCTCGCGCGCCATCGTCGACCAGGGCGTCGGACGCGGCGCGGAGCTGAATCCCACGGCAGTCGCGAGCATCCCCGCCGAGCAGCGGCAAGAGATGAACGAGCTGCTCGTGGCGCTGGGTTACCCGGCCGTGGAAGTCACCGCCACGGGCTTCGACATGCATCTTGCCAAGCCCGCCGCCGGCGCCCCCCGGCCGGCCGCGGCGACCGAGGCGCCGCCGGCCATACCCGCCGCCGCCATCTTCGCCATGATCGGCCAGCGTCTCGGCGCGCAACCCGCCATCGCCGCCAAGGTGAAGACCTCGTTCAAGTTCGTGCTCCATGGCGAGGGCGGCGGCACCTGGGTGCTCGACCTGACCGAGCCGCCCGGCCGCGTGATCCCGGACGGCACCGACGCCCAGTGCGTGATCACCACCTCGGCCGCCGATTTCGCCGAGATCGTCACCGGCAGGCTGAACCCCGCCGTCGCCGTCCGGCAGGACAGGATGAGGATCGAGGGCAACGTGGACGACGCCATCCTACGCGAGCTCATCGGCGCCCTCGTCGCCGCCTGACCGGGATCCCTTCGTCGTCCACTTTGGACGAGACACCGCAGTCCGCTTCCTGGCGCCCAGCACCTCCAAGCCCCGCAGGAGACACATGGCCGGAGGGGCGGAGGGAGGGCCGCGGGGCAATGCCCCGGAGGCCCCGGAGATCAGCTCTTTAACGCGGCGGCCACGCGCTCTTGGCCGGCGCCGGCACCACCGGGTACCGGAGGCGGTGGTAGGAACCGGGTCTCGACGAAGTGACGGAAGTAGGTGCCGAGCAGGTGCTCGTCGACCGGCGGGCAGCGCACATCTCCCGCCTCCAACGCGGCGGTGGTTCGCCGGCAG
>DATNKH010000435.1:0-6463 GCA_035603475.1 Thermoanaerobaculia bacterium | reverse complement strand
CCGCCTGCCGGCGCGGCTGGTGCGGGCCTACCTGCACGCCACCCCGGCCGAGATGCACGAGCTCTGGCAGAACACCGTCCTCGGGCACCTGCAGGCAGGGGCGATCGGCTACAACGGCCACTTCGCCAACGGCCTCGCGGCGCTGTTCATCGCCTGCGGCCAGGACGTCGCCAACGTCGTCAACTCGGCGGTGGGGGTGACGCATTTCGAGGTGGCCGCGGAGGGGGACCTCTATGCCAGCGTCACCCTGCCGTCGCTGACCGTCGCGACGGTGGGGGGCGGCACCGGCGGCGGCACGGCCCGCGAATGCCTGGAGATGCTCGGCTGCGCCGGCGCGGGCGGAGCGCCGAAGCTGGCGGAGATCGCCGCCGCGACGCTGCTCGCCGGCGAGCTGTCGATGGGCGCGGCGCTCGCCAGCGGCGAGTTCGTCTCGGCGCACGAGATGTACGGCCGGAATCGTCCGCCGGAGCCGCCGGAGCCTGAAAGAGTGGAGAGGCCGGACGGGCCAGAGGCGGTGAAGCGAGGCGCCGAGTGAGGTGGAAGGTGGGTCGCCGGCAGGCGGTGGTAACTGAGGCGGCCTTGCATGCACGCCGGAAGAGGATCGAAGGTTTTTTTCGAGGTGTCGAAAGGTGATGACCGAGACGAGCCAGGAAGGACGCATGAGCGAGCGCGACGCCACCCAGCCGGAGCCCATGGAGCCCATGGGGCACATCCGGCGAGACGTGGATGTGTTGATCATCGGCGGCGGGCTGGCCGGCCTGGCGCTGGCCCGCCAGCTGCTGCTGCGGTCGGACAAGCAGGTGCTGCTGGTCGATCGGCGTGCATTACCGCCGACGAAGCAGAAGGTGGGCGAGGCCACCGTGCAGATGAGCGGCTATTATTACGCGCGGGTGCTGGAGATGGAAGAGCACCTGTTGTGTGAGCACTATATGAAGTACAATTTGCGCTTCTATTGGAAGCATTCTGCCGGCGGTGAGCGGTACGAGGACCTCGATCAGTCCTACATCCGCAACCTCTCGAACATCGTCACCTACCAGCTCGACCGCAACGTTTTCGAGGCGGAGCTGCTGCGGGTCAACCTCGAGTCGCCGCGCTTCGAGCTGCACGCGCCGGCCGCGGGGTTGGAAGTGGACCTGGCGGACGGCGCGGCAGGCGACATCTCGGGAACCTCCGGCACTGTTGCCGCGGGTGACTCTTCCAGGCACCGCTTTCGTTTCCGCTCCGGCGAGGCCGAGGTCGCGGGGACGGCGGCATGGGTGGTGGACGCCTCGGGGCGGGGCCGCTACCTGGCCCGCCGCCAGGGCCTGATCACCCAGAGCCCGATCCGCCACGGCGCGACCTGGTGCTGGGTCGACGGGCTGATGGACGTCGAGCGCTTGACCGACCTCGACGGGCCCGCGGTGCGCAGGCGGCGCGACCGCGCGGCGCTGGGTCACGTGCCGGCCTTCCTCGCCACCAATCACTTCTGCGGCGAGGGCTACTGGTTCTGGACCATCCCGCTGCATGGCAAGACCAGTCTCGGCCTGGTGTACGACCGGAGCCTGGTGCCGCGCGAGGAGGTGGCCACGCCGGCGGCGATGATCGACTGGGTGTGCCGCCAGTATCCCATGTTCGCGCGCGACCTGCCGCGGCGCCGAGTCGTCGATTGGAGCGGCTTCAAGGACTTCGCGCTCGACAGCAGCCAGACGCTGTCGGCGGCGCGCTGGGCGATGTGCGGCGAGGCGTGCCGCTTCTCCGATCCGCTCTACAGCCCGGGAGGCGACCTGATCTCGGTCTACAACACGCTGATCACCGACGCCATCCTGACCGAGGACCCCGCGCAGCTCGCCGGGAAGGTGCGGCTCTACGAGCAGGTCGCGCGCGCGGTTTACGACTCGTACCTGCCGAGCTTCGCGGTGAGCTACGCGACGCTGGGCGACCAGGAAACGTTCACCCTGCGCTACGTGTGGGAGCTGACGGTCTACTTCTCCTTCTTCGTCTTCCCGTTCATCAACGACCTGTTCACCGACCGGCAGTTCGTCCCGTCGTTCCTGCGCCACTTCGCGCGCCTGGGTCCCACCAACCGCAACCTGCACGCCTTCCTCGCCGCTTACTTCGAGTGGAAGAAGGTCTGGCTCGAGCCGGTCGCCGCCGGGCCGCCGCGGCACTTCGACTTCTACCAGTTCGCTCACCTGCGCGCCGCGGCGGAGTGCTTCTACCAGGTCGGCCTGACGGCCGAGGAGGCGCGGCCGGTGCTCGCCGAGCAGCTCGAGAACCTCGAGGATCTGGCGCGCTTCGTCGTCGCCCACGTCAGCGCGGCGGTGACCGGCGACCCGCGGGCGCTGTCGCGGGAGTTCGTCGAGGGCATCGATCTGCGGCGGCTGGTGTTCAATCCCGCTGTAATGGCGGCCCGCATCACGGCGATCGCGGGTGATGCCTCGCCTTATGCCTGGCGCCTGCAGCCGGCCGCAATGGGGCCCTTCCGCCAGGCCCGGCGCGCGGTCCCGGAGCCCATCGACGGCGCGGGCGGCGCGGCCACGGATGCAGTGGCGAGGGTGGCCGAACCCGAGGTGGCGACCCTCGCCGCGGCGGCGGAGCAACCATGAGCACCTTCGAAGCGACCGCCGGCCATGCCGCAGCCGCCGCGGTGGCCGAGGACCTGGCGCCGGGCTTCGAGCGGCTGTTCTCGTTCGTGCCCGAGGAGCGCTCCTACGAGGTACGCGAGGTGCGCGGCAGGCTGCCGACCTGGCTGCACGGCACCTGCTACTGGAACGGCCCGGGCCGCTTCCGGCGCGGCGAGCAGTGCTACCGCCACTGGCTGGACGGCGACGGCATGGTGACGGCACTGCGCTTCACCGGCGACGGCCGGGTGCACTTCGCCAACCGGTTCGTGCGCAGCGCCAAGTGGACGGCCGAGGAGGCGGCGGGGCGGGCGCTGTTCCGCACCTTCGGCACGGCCTTCCCCGGCGACCGGCTGGCGCGCGGCATCGCCCTCGAGTCGCCGGTCAACGTCAGCATCGTCCCGTTCGCCGGGTCGCTGTTCGCCTGCGGCGAGCAGGGGCTGCCCTGGGAGCTCGATCCGGTCACCCTGGAGACCCGCGGTCCGTTCACCTTCGGCGGCGCGCTCAACCCGGTCAGCCCGTTCGCCGCGCACGCCAAGGTCGATCCGGCGAGCGGCGAGCTCTTCAACTTCGGTCTCTCCTACGCGCGGGAGCGGCCGTCGCTGCACCTGTACCGGTTCGACGCGGGCGGCTGCCTGCTGGCGCGGCGGCGGGTGCCGCTCGAGCGGCCGGTGTCGATGCACGACTTCTGTCTCGCGCCCCGGCACGCGGTGTTCCACGTCGGTCCGTACCACCTCGACCTGCAGGCGGTGGTGGCGTCCGGCCGCAGCCTGCTCCAGGCGCTGCGCTGGGAGCCCGAGCTCGGCAGCGAGCTGCTGATCGTGCCGCTGCGGCAAGCCGAGGAGGCGGTCGTGCGGGTGCCGATGGAGCCGGGCTACTGCCTGCACGGGATCGGTGCCGGCGAGGACCCGTCGGGCCGGCTGGTGGTGGACCTGATCGAGCTCGCGCGCCCCGTCTACGACCAGTACGAGGAGATCCCGGACCTCTTCCGCAGCGTCGGCCCGGGACGGCCGGTGCGGCTCGTCGTGGATCTCGAGCGCCGCCGGGTCGTCGAGCGCCTGGCGCTCGGCTACGAGCGGGCGCCGGATTTCCCGGTGGCGGTGCCGCGGCTCGGCGCCACGGCGGCCGAGGACGCCTGGATGCTCGGGATGTCGGCGGCCGGCCGGGAGGGGCGGAAGTTCTTCGACGAGCTGGTGCACTGCGATTGGCGCCGCGGCGCCGGCGCGGCGCCGGTGGTCTGGAAGGCGCCGCGCGGCCAGTACCTGGCGGGCGAGCCGGCCCTGGCTCCGGCGCCGCCGGAGCCTGGCCGCGGCGTCGTCGTCGCGCCGGTGGGCGGCGTCCTCGTCTGCCCCTTGTTCGACGCGGTGCGCGGCGAGAGCCGCTACCTGGTGTTCGACGCCCTTGACGTCGGCGCCGGGCCGTGCGCCGAGCTGCGTCTCGAGGCGCCGCTGCCGACCGCGTTCCACGCCGCCTTCGCGCCCGCGCCTCCGTCGCAGCCCCCGGAGGCGGGACGATGAAGCGCCTCTTCCGCGGCCTGCGGCGCGCCCCGGACGCGCGTTATGACGCCGTCGTCATCGGCTCCGGCATCGGCGGCCTGATCACCGCCAACCTGCTGGCGCGCGACGGCGCCCGGGTCCTGCTGGTCGAGCAGCACTACATGGTGGGCGGCTATTGCAGCACCTTCCGGCGGGGCGGCTTCACCTTCGACGCGGCGACCCACTTCTACCCGCTGCTCGGCAACCCGGAGACGCTGACCGGCCGCCTGCTCGCCGAGCTCGGGGTCGAGACCGGCTGGGTGAAGATGGACCCGGTCGACACCTTCCATCTGCCGGACGGCTCGCGCTTCGAGGTGCCGGCCGACTTCGCCGCCTACCTGGAAAGGCTCCACGCCGAGTTCCCGCACGAGTCGGCGGCGATCGACGCTTTCTTCGCCGAGGTGCGGGAGGCCTACCTGCTCGGCCTGCTCGAGCACTTCCGCAGCCGCGAGACGGCGCGGCTGGCGCCCTACCGCGACCTCACCGTGCGCCAGGCGCTCGACCGCCGGTTCGCGGACCGCAAGCTGAAGCTGCTGCTCACCGCCGACTGCCCGCACTGGGGCTCGCCTCCGGGCCGCACCTCGTTCGTCTTCGACTCGATGCTGCGGCTGTCGTACTTCCTCGGCAACTACTACCCGAAGGGCGGATCGCAGGCCTTCGCCGACGAGCTGGCGCGCTGCTTCGAGGAGCGGGGCGGCCACGTCCTGATGAGCACGGCGGCGCGGCGGATCGTCGTCGAGGGCGGCGGCACCGCCTGGGGAGCCGGCGGGAAAGGCGGAGCCGGCACCAGTGGTGCCGCGGGCGCGAACCCCGGCGTGGCGCGCGGCGTCGTCCTCGAGACCCTGCGCGGGCCAGTGCGCTTCCAGGGCACGGTCGCGTGCGGCGCGGTGGTCTCCAACGCCGACCTGCTGGGGACCCTGGAACACCTGGTCGGCGCCGAGCACCTGCCGCCCGGCACCCTGCCGCGCCTGCGCGGCCTGCGGCCGACGTTCCCTTGCTGGCTCACCCACATCGGGCTGGCCGGGGTCCCGGCCGAAGCGCTCGAGCAGGCCCAGGGATATTACTGGGACTCCTGGGACATGGACCGCGTCGGGCGCGACGCCCTGCGCTTCAAGCTCTTCGTCCCCACTCTCTACGAGCCGGCGATCGCGCCGCCGGGCGGGCAGGTGCTGATCGTCCAGAAGGTCCAGGAGCTGGACTACGAAGCGGTGACCGATTGGCCCGAGCACAAGCGCCAGGTGGAGAGCTTCGTCCTCGGTCACCTCTCGCGCCTGATCCCCGGCATCGAGGACAAGATCGTCGTCAGGGCCAGCGCGTCGGCAGAGACCTCGTGGCGGTTCACCCTCAATCACCATGGCGCCATGCTCGGCTGGGAGATGTCTCCGGATCAGCTCGGCGCCGGGCGTCCCGATCTCGCGAGCCCGGTGCGCAACCTGTTCTTCGCCGGCCACTGGGTGAGGCCCGGCGGCGGCATCACGCCGGTCATCGTCTCGGCGCAGCACGCCGCGCAGGCGGTCGCCGGCGCGTTGTCCCGGCGCGAGTGGCCGCCGCCTGCCGCGGCGAGCTGGGGCCCGGCTGAAAAGCTCGACGTGGAAGCGCCGGATGCCAAGGTGGCGCGAGCGCGCGGAGGCCTGATCGCATGACTCTCGATCCTCTCGATCCTCGGACGGCCCCGGCCGAACCGACGCCAGCCGCGGCCCGCTGGCTCCTCGTGGGTCCCGACGACGAGGTGAGCCGGCGGCTCGCCGCTCACCTGGGGATGACGCCGGAGACGCCGCCGGGGGGCAGCCGCTTCGTCTTCGGCGCCGCCGCCGCTTCTCTGATCCATGGGGACGGCGAGCGCGCCTGGGATGCCGTCGTCTACCGGCCGCCCCGGCGGCGCGGCTGTCCGGCGCTGCCGGACCTCGAGGATGCCGCCGCCTTCTTCGCCGCCTTCGGGCGGGCCTACGGCGGGGGCGGCGGCGCCGGCGGGACCTCCCCGCGCCTGGTCTTGATCTCGAGCGCCGCCGCGGTCAGCCCCAGCCATCACCATCCCGGCCAGGCGGCCGAGGCCGAGCGCCCGCCGGGACGCAATCCGATCGCCCGCGCCTGGCTCGAGCTCGAGGCGCTGGCGGCGGCCAGCCTGCGCGACCCGACTGTCGCGGGTCCCCGGGCGGCTGCCGAGCTGATCGTGCTGCGCCCGGCGGCGGTGGCGGCCCGCGACGGCGAGGACGTGCTCTGCCGCGTGCTGCGCGGCCGCGCCGCGAGCGTGCCCGCGGGGTTCGACCCGACGGTGCAGCTGCTGAGCCCGGACGACCTCGCCGCCGCCGTCGAGCACGCGCTGCGGCG
>DATNKH010000434.1:0-5962 GCA_035603475.1 Thermoanaerobaculia bacterium | reverse complement strand
TGACCTCGCTTTGGGCGAGGCGCCCGTGGTCGATGCGGGGGTGGCGGACTGCGGGCGCCTCGCCCAAAGCTCGGCAGAGGAAGGTTCTACTCCCCAGACCCTCTCTCCTCCCACTACGGCTGCGGGTCTACTTTGAGGGATCGTGGCTTCTGGGTCCGACGAGCGGACTATGGTGGCTCGCCCAAAGGGTCCGAACCGGGTCTGAGGGATTCCCCGCAGGCCATCGATATATTGTGGCTGTGCTCTGGTTGGAAACTACCGGTTGTGGGGCGGCCAAAGCTCTCTGTCTGCTCGGTTTAACAGATTGACTTCTAGCTATGTTCTCCGTAGAATGGCCGAAAGTTAACGTATCACTTGAAAGAAGGCCTGTGATGCCTGCGTCGTTAGGGCTCTTTCGCCTCGCGGGGGGGGAGAGCGCGCCGCAGCGGAGGTTGGAGCGATGAGGCGAAAGGCTTTCCTGACGATGGTGGCGTTGTCGCTCGTGGCGTCCGGTGGCGCCTGGGCGGCGGCGGCGCCTTTCGGTTCGTTCGACGGGTTTGCGCGCGGTGGCAACGCGGCCAACGGCGTCACCGCGGTCCAGGGCTGGGCGCTGGCGCAGACCGGTGTCTTCGCGGTCGACATCGTGGTCGATGGCGTGATCGTCGGCCGCGCCAACTACGGCCGCTCGCGTCCCAGGGTTACCAAGCTGCATCCTGGGCTCCCCGACTCGGCGGCGCCCGGCTTCGGGTACGAGCTCGACACGACCCACTTCCTCAACGGTTTGCACAGTGTCACGGCCCGGGTGATGAGCCGGACCGGCCAGGTGGTGTACCTGAGCTCCCTGCAGTTCCAGTTCGCCAACGCCAACGCCGACCTGCTGCCTTTCGGCAAGATCGAGTTCCCGAACCAGCAGGCCGAGTTGTCCGGCAACGGGGACGGGCAGCCGGAGATGCCCGGCAACTGCGACGTGGAGAACCCGAATCGCCAGCCCCTCTGGAACATCGTCTCCGGCTACGCCCTGGACGTCAACGCCGCCAACAACAATCCGGGCGTCGCCTACGTCGAGCTGCTGATCGACGGCGCGCTGACCTTCAGCAGCCAGCGTGACTGCCACTTCGACACGACCGCCGGCGGCCTCACCGATTGCTACGGCATCCGCCGCCTGGACCTCGAGCAGAACTTCCCCGGCCTCAAGGACGCTCCGCACGCCGGCTTCCGCTTCGCGCTCGACGTCGGCTTCCTCCTCGGCGTCACGGACATCGACGGCCTTCCGCTCTACACCCCCGGCAGCCACCAGCTCGCCATCCGCGTCGGCGACCAGTTCGAGAACGTCACCGACATCGCCTCCATCGTGGTCTTTTTCACCTGTCGCGACTTCAAACAGGACGACCTCTCGATCGGGCACATCGACGACCCCCTCCCCGGCCTCGTCTACGGCGGCGTCATCCCGGTCTCCGGTTGGGCGCTCGACCTCCAGGGCGTGTTTGCGGTCCAGGTCTACGTCGACGGCACCTTCATCACCGAGACCACCCCTTTCTTTCCGCGCCCCGAGATCGCATCGGCATACCCGAGCTACCCGAACGCCCTCGATTCGGGCTGGCTCACTTTCGTCGACACCACCCAGTTCTCGAACGGCATCCATCAACTCTCCGTGATCGTCGTGGACAACAAGAACAACAACACCTTCATCGGCAAGTCCCCGATCACGATCGAGAACCCGATCCCGTAGTCCGTTCGTCGCGCCGGCAGCCCAAGCGGCAATCCGGCTCTCCCCATCCCGACCGGGGGGCGGGAGCCCGTGTGTCCGGCGACCTCCCGTAAGTCGGTGGCCGAAGAGAATGGTGGCCGGAGGGGAGGAGATACGGTCTTGCTTGTCAAGGGGTAGCCACTGCAACGAAGGGCTGATCGTTCTTTAGTACTCCATAGCATATATGGAGGAGCTTGCGCATCGCGGCGATCAGCGCGGGCTTGGGAGTCAGGCCTTTGCGGAGCCGACGCTCGTAGAAGCTGCGCAGGACCGGGTTCCATCGCACTCCGACCAGAGCCGCCATGTAGAGGGCCTTGCGCAGCCTGCTGCTGCCCTGCTTGCTGATCCGGGTCTTACCGCGGACCGAGGAGCCAGATTGACGGAGAACCGGATCGAGGCCCGCATAGCGGGTCAGTTGCCGCGGCGAGGCGTGCGCCAGCTGGTCTCCATACTCGGCCAACAACGCCAGTGCGGTCAGCGACCCGACGCCGGGGATCGAGACGAGCAGCTCAAAGCGCGGCCGCAGGGAGCGCTCCGTCCGCGCCAGGGCGAAGGCCTGGGTCTGGATCTTGGCGAGCTCGGCCGCCAGCCGGTCGGCAAGCTCGCCGAGCCCCTCGACCAGGGCAGCGGGGATGTACGGGTCGACCTGGGCCTTCTGGCGTCGGTCGCGCAGTCCGTCGAGCAGCTTGCGCAGCTCGAGCTGGTGGCGCCACAAAGCCCGGAGCTCGAGCGTGATCGGTGTGGGGCGCTGGCGGGCCGGCGGCTGGAACGCTTCGGCGAACTCCAACAGACGCCGCGCGTCGATGACGTCGGTCTTGCTCGCACACGCTGCCGCACGGGCAAAGTTGCGGACCCGCCGCGGATTGGCCAGGACATAGCTCATCCGGGGCCAGCGCGGCCCCAGCCAAGCTTCGAGTCGGCGCCCGTACGGGCCGGTCGGCTCGAACACCACGCAGACACGCGAGCGCCGCGGCAGCCAAGCGCCGAACAACGCCAGCCCAGCGGGGTCGTTGCTGAACTCCTCCGTGATGCACTTGCCCTGCTGCCGGCGAGCCGCCACAAAGCTCGCCTTCGCGAGATCCACGCCAACCCAGGTGACTCTGGCCATCCTGCACCTCCCTACTGTCCAAGCTCAGTTAGACTCCAACTGTCGCGGGGCAGGTGCCTGCCTAGCACATCCAGGCTCTGGCGCCTGGGATACGGTCCGGCATCGCGGGGGCGCTCAATCTCCTCCACAGGCTCTATGGCCTCAGGGAGGGCACAGCGTCTCATCCCCGCTGCCCCGAGACACGAGCCCCTCCCACCGAGGGGCTCTTCTACATCACCCAAGATACTAGAGAGGGCCGCGGGTGGCGGATCTCCTCGCTGCCGACCTTTGGGCGAGGCGCCGCAATCCACAACCCCCTCAGCATCCACCACCCTAGCGCCTCGCCCAAAGGGAGGTAGCGAGGAAATCCGAGCGCCCGCGGCCCGGGTCGGAGGGTGATTCCCCGGAGGCGTCTTGACGGGTTGCCGATCACGTATCATGCTTACGCGTAATGACACGCAAACCTCGCCGCGTCTTCGTCGGCGCCCTGCCGGTCTCCTCGCTGCCGCAGCTCGAGGAGCTGCTGGCGCCCTTCCTCGGCGGCAAGGGCTCGCGCGGCCATGTCGTCATGGTCCGCCTCGGCGACGACAGCGTCGCCCGTCTCGACGACCTGGTCGAATCGGGGATCTTCGGCAGCCGCTCGGAAGCCGCGGCCTTCCTGATCGGCGCCGGCGTCCAGGCGCAACGCGAGCTGTTCGAGCGCATCGCCATGCAGACCTCCGAGATCAAGCGGCTGCGCACCTCGCTCCGCGAAACGGCCCTGTCCGCGCTCGGCGCGGTCGGCGGCACGCGCACACGAGCCGCCGCCGCCACCGAAGCCACAGAGCCGCCGCTTCCTACGCCGGCTGCAGCCGCTCCTCCTGGTCCGTCAGGGCGCTCGGGACGAGCCAGACCCGGCCGTCGCGGGCGATGAGGTTGGTGGCCGCCTCCGGCCCCCAGGTGCCGGCCGGGTAGGTGGCGAGGTCCGCGGCGTCCCGCTCGCCCCACGCTTCCAGCACCGGCATCACCAGCTCCCATGCCTCGTTCACCTGGTCGCCGCGCATGAACGGCGTGGCGTCGCCTCGGATGACGTCGAGCAGCAGCGTCTCGTAGGCTTCCGGCTCGGGCGTGTGGAAGGCCGTGCGGTAGCTGAAGCGGGTCTCGACGGTCGAGAGGCGCATGCCCGCGCCCGGGCGCTTGGCCTGGAAACGCAGCACGATGCCCTCGTCCGGCTGGATGCGCAGCAGCAGCCGGTTCGGCTGGATGCCGTCGACCGCCGCGGGCGGGAAGGTCTGGTGCGGCACCGGCAGGTACTGGATGCAGATCTCCGACGCCGTTCCCGGCAGCCGCTTGCCGGTGCGCAGGTAGAAAGGGACATCCTGCCAGCGCCAGTTGTCGACGAACAGCTTGAGCGCGACGAAGGTCTCGGTCCCTGAGCGCGGGTCGACGCCGCTCTCGTTGCGGTACCCGGGCACCTTCTGGCCGTCGACGAAGCCAGCGGTGTACTGGCCGCGCACCGCCACCTGCGACACCTGCTCGGGGCGGATCGGCCGCACCGCCCGCAGCACGTCCATCTTCTTGTTGTGCAGCTCGTCAGGGTCGAAGGTCACCGGCGGTTCCATGGCCACCAGGCAGAGCAGCTGGATCAGGTGGTTCTGCACCATGTCGCGCAGCCCGCCGGCGCCGTCGTAGTAGCCGCCGCGGTTCTCGACCCCCACCGTCTCGGCGACGGTGATCTGCACCGAGTCGATGTAGCGGCGGTTCCACAGCGGCTCCTGCACCGAGTTGGCGAAGCGGAAGGCGAGGATGTTCTGCACCGGGTCCTTGCCGAGGTAATGATCGATGCGGTAGATCTGCGCCTCGTCGAAAGCGTGGGTCAGGTACTCGTTCAGCTCGCGCGCGCTGTCGAGATCGTGGCCGAACGGCTTCTCGCAGACCATGCGGGCGTGCTCGCGGTCGGCGGTGAGGCCCGCCTCCTGCAGGTGGGCGGCCACCAGCTTGACCACGGTCGGCGGCGTCGCCAGGTAGAAGACGCGGATCGCCGGCGTCTCCCAGCCGCGGTCGAGCTCGGCGAGACGCTCCGCCAGCGCCTGGAAGGCGGCGCCGTCGGCGAAGTCGGCGCGCCGGTAGGCGATGTGAGAGCTGAACTGCCGCCAGGGCTCGTCCTCGGCCTTGCCCTGCCGGCTGAAGCGGTCGATGCCCTCGCGCAAGTGCCCGAGATAGTTCTCGGTCGTCATCTCGCGGGCGTCGACGGCGAGCACCTCGAACTGGGGCGGCAGCGCGCCGTCGAGCCACAGGTTGTAGAGCGCCGGCACCAGCTTGCGCCAGGTGAGGTCGCCGCCGCCGCCGAAGATCACGAAGGCCGTCGGTGCTGTCGAGACCGGCATCAAGTCGCCTCCCATGTGGGTAGTGGGGGTGCCCAGGGGGTCAGGGGTCGAGCGTCAGGCCCAGGGCGGCCAGATGCTCGCGGGTCGACTCGAGCCCGTGATGCCAGATGGCGTGCATGCCCAGGCTCGCGGCCACCTCAACGAACATGGGACGGTCCTCGATGTAGGCCACTCGCCGCGGATCGGCCTGCGCGATGTCGAGCGCGACGCGGAAGATGTCCTCGTCGGGCTTGCGGAAGTGGACATAGCACGAGACGATGAAGAAGTCGACGAAGTCGTCCAGCCGGAAGCGCTGGATGCGGTCCGCCGTCAGCTCCCGCCCCTCGTTGCTGAGCACTGCCACTTTGATGCCATGCCGGGCCTTCAGCCGGCAGACCATGTCGATCATCTCGGGGAAGGCGCGCGCCTCGCCGAGGATGAAGTCGATCACGGCCTCGCGGGTGAAGCCGCGCGGCTCGTAGAAGATCACCCGGTCGAGGTAGGCGGCGAGCCCCATCTTGCCCGACTCGTAGGTGTCGTAGGTGAGGTGATGCCGCTCGTCCATCTCGGCGCTGTTGATGCCGAAGCGGTCGGCCGTCCGGTGGCGCAGGCTGTGGTCCCAGCCGTTGGTGAGCAACACCCCGCCCAGGTCGGTGAACAGGTGGGTGATCGGCTTCTCGCTCATCCAGATCCTCCTCGCACTCTCTCGCCGCGCCGGCGCCGGAGCGGGCCGGTGCTAGTGGCCCGCTCGGTTGATTCGCATTCTAATCGCGCCGTCCATCCGCGTTCCTGGCAAGGCGTCGC
>DATNKH010000433.1:0-6279 GCA_035603475.1 Thermoanaerobaculia bacterium | reverse complement strand
CGCTGCTCAAGCTCCGGCTGGGGAGTGCCGGGCACCTGATCGACATCGGCCGCATCCCGGGCCTCGAATACGTCAAGGAGGAGGGGGGATCGATCAGGATCGGCGGCCGCACGCGCGAGTCGGAGCTCGAGCGCTCCGAGCTGATCCATGCCAAGCTCCCGCTGCTCGCCGACACCGCGGCGGTGATCGCCGATCCGCTGGTGCGCAACCTGGCGACGGTGGGCGGCAACCTGGCGCACGGCGATCCCGCCAACGATCATCCGGCCGCCATGCTGGCGCTACGCGCCGAGGTGGTGGCGACGGGACCGCGCGGCACGCGGACGATCCCGATCGACGAATTCTTCGTCGGCCTGTTCGAGACGGCGCTCGACGCCGGGGAGATCCTTACCGAGATCCGTATCCCGCTGCCGCCGCCCCGGAGCGGCGGCGCCTACGAGAAGCTCGAGCGCAAGGTGGGCGACTTCGCCACCGCCGCCGCCGCGGTGCAGATCACGCTGGGCTCCCGCGGCGAGGTGGCGCGAGCCGGCATCGCACTGACCAATGCCGGTCCGACGCCGGTTCGCGCCGCCGAGGCCGAGCGGTACCTGGTGGGCAAGCAGCCGTCCGCCGAGGCGATCGCCGAGGCGGCGCGGCTGGCGGGGGCGGCGGCAGCGCCGAGCGCCGACCGCCGCGGCAAGGTCGAATACAAGCGCGAGATGGCGCGCGTCCTCACCGCCCGGGCCTTGCGCCGGGCCATCCAGCGGGCCAAGGAGCACTAGCCATGGCAAAGCACAAGATCAAGGTCAAGGTGCAGGGCGCCGAGCGCGAGGCCGAGGTGGAATCGCGGCTGCTGCTGGTGCACTTCCTGCGCGAGGTGCTGAGCTTGACCGGCACCCACATCGGTTGCGACACCACCCACTGCGGCGCCTGCACGGTGCTGCTCGACGGCCAGCCGGTCAAGTCCTGCACGGTGCTGGCGGTGCAGGCCGACGGGCGAGAGGTGATGACGGTCGAGGGCCTCGAGCAGGACGGCAAGCTCCACCCGATCCAGGAGGGCTTCTGGCAGGAGCACGGCCTGCAGTGCGGTTACTGCACGCCGGGCATGTTGATGACCGGCTACGCGCTGCTCGAGCGCAACGCCGACCCCAGCGAGGCGGAGATCCGCCAGGCGATCTCCGGCAACCTGTGCCGCTGCACCGGGTACGTGAACATCGTCAAGGCGGTGCAGCACGCCGCCGCAGCCGCCAAGCAACGGCGCACGACGGCGGCTTGAGGAGGAAGATCCATGGCACTCAAGACGACAGCGGAAGTCTGCGGCATGGGCCACTCGATGAAGCGCAAGGAGGACCCGCGCTTCATCCGCGGGCAGGGCCGCTACGTCGACGACATCAAGCTCCCCGGCATGGTCCACCTCGACATCGTGCGCAGCCCTTACGCGCACGCCAAGATCATGGCGATCCACACCGAGAAGGCGCTGGCCATCCCCGGCGTGCTCGCGGTGATCACCGGCAAGACGCTCGAGCAGTTCAACCTGCACTGGATGCCGACGCTGATGTCGGACACCCAGATGGTGCTGCCGGTCGAGAAAGTGATGTACCAGGCGCAGGAGGTCGCGGCGGTGATCGCCACCGACCGTTACATCGCGGCCGACGGCGTCGAGGCGGTGGAGGTCGAGTACGAGCCGCTGCCGGTGGTGGTCGACCCCTTCAAGGCCCTCGAGCCGGGCGCACCGGTGCTGCGCACCGACAAGAAGGGCAAGAAAGACAATCATATTTTCCACTGGGAGGCGGGCGACCGCGAGGGCACCGACCGGGCGTTCGCCGAGGCCGACGTCAAGGTCAAGCAGGACATCTACATCCCGCGCATCCACGTGGCGTCGATCGAGACGTGCGGCTGCGTCGCCGACTTCGACCGTGCCATGGGCCACCTGACCGTCTACATGACGACGCAGGCGCCGCACGCGATCCGCACGGTGTTCGCGCTGGTGGCCGGCCACGTCGGCCTGTCGGAGGAGAAGATCCGCATCATCTCGCCCGACATCGGCGGCGGCTTCGGCGGCAAGGTGCCGGTCTACCCGGGCTACGTGATCGCGGTGGCCGCCTCCGTGGTGCTGGGCAAGCCGGTCAAGTGGATCGAGGACCGCATGGAGAACTTGCAGGCCGACTCGTTCGCGCGCGACTACCACATGACCGCCGAGCTGGCGGCGAAGCGCGACGGCACGATGACGGCGCTGCGCATCAAGACGCTGGCCGATCACGGCTATGCCGACGCCGCCGCCAACCCGTCGAAGTTCCCGGCCGGCCTGTTCTCGATCTGCACCGGCTCTTACGACCTGAAGCATGCCTTCACCGAGGTGGACGCCGCCTACACCAACAAGCCGCCGGGCGGGATCGCCTACCGCTGCTCGTTCCGCGTCACCGAGGCGGTGCATGCGATCGAGCGCATCACCGACGTGCTGGCGCAGGAGCTCGAGATGGACCCGGCGGAGCTGCGCCTGAAGAACTTCATCCAGCCGGAGCAGTTCCCTTACAAGTCGGCGCTGGGCTGGGAGTTCGACAGCGGCGACTACCCGGCGGCGCTCGCCCTGGCGATGAAGACGATCGGCTACGACGAGCTGCGCCGGGAGCAGGCGGAGAAGCGGCAGCGCGGCGAGCTCATGGGGATCGGCATCTCGTCGTTCACCGAGGCCGTCGGCGCCGGGCCGTCGAAGGATTTCGACATCCTGGGCATCAAGATGTTCGACTCGGCGGAGCTCCGCATCCATCCCACCGGCAAGGTGATCGCTCGCTTCGGCACCAAGTCGCAGGGCCAGGGGCACGAGACCACCTATGCGCAGATCGTCGCCGAGGAGCTGGGAATCCCGGCGGCGCACGTGCAGGTCGAGGAGGGCGACACCGACACGGCTCCCTACGGCCTGGGCACCTACGCCAGCCGCTCGACGCCGACCTCGGGAGCGGCGTGCGCCGTGGCGGCGCGAAAGATCCGCGAGAAGGCCAAGAAGATCGCCGCCTACCTGCTCGAGGCGAGCGAGGACGACCTCGAGTGGGAGACCGGGAAGTTCTTCGTCAAGGGGGCGCCGCAGAAGGCCAAGACCATCCAGGAGATCGCTTTCGCGGCCTACACCAACCATCCGCCGGGAATGGAGGCGGGCCTCGAGGCTGTGGATTATTACGATCCGCCGAACCTGACCTTCCCGTTCGGCAGCTATATCTGCGTCGTGGACATCGACCGCGGCACCGGCGCGGTGAAGATCCGGCGCTTCCTGGCGGTGGACGACTGCGGCAACATCATCAACCCGATGATCGTCGACGGCCAGATCCACGGCGGCCTCACGATGGGCATGGCGCCGGCGCTGCTCGAGGAGATCAGCTATGACGAGAACGGCAACATCTCGGGCGGCAGCTTCATGGACTACCTGTTGCCGACGGCGATGGAGACGCCGAGCTGGGAGACCGCGAAAACGGTGACGCCATCGCCGCACCATCCGTTCGGCGCCAAGGGGGTGGGCGAGTCGGCGACGGTGGGCGCGCCGCCGGCGATCGCCAACGCGGTGGTGGACGCTCTCGCGCACCTCGGCGTGCGGCACATCGACATCCCGATCACGCCGGAGAAGGTCTGGGACATCCTCAAGGCGAAGGGGGTGGCGGAGTAGGGCGGCGGGAGCGCGGGCATCGATGCCTCTGCATATATGCAGGTTCGGCTTTGATCCCGCCGCGCTTTCGACTAAGATCGCGGCGACCTGAACCCAACGTATGCTCTACCAGATCCTTTTCCTGGTTCTCGGCTGGATCCTGGGCTTGCTCAGCCCCGTTGTCGCCGACTTCTTTACGAAGCAGCGTCGCCTGGCCGAGATGCGGCGCGGCCTGCTCGTCGAGCTGGCTGAAGTGAGGTTCAGCCTTGCCAGCACGACGCTGGCGGTGGCAGGCACGATCGGCGCCTGGGACAGGCACTACCTGGAGTGGCTGAAGTCGGCCCTCGAGTCGTACCGCGGCGCCCGCGACGAGGACCGCAAGCAGCTGCAGGGCACGGTGGCCGGGCTGCTGAACCTGGACGACCAGCAGCTCGACGCGGCGGCCAGGTCCGCGGGATCGCCGGTCTCCCCCGCGCTCAGGAAGTACCGTCTGCCCTACCTGGAATCGACGATGGATCACGTCGCCACCCTGGGTCCGGATGCGCAACGGCAGCTGCTCGAGATCCAGGCCCAGGTCGGCGTGATCAACGATCTGCTGGACGACATCCGCTTCTGTCTCGGGAAGAGCTTCGATTCGCTCCCTCCCTCCACGCGCCAGGCCATCGACGCCAGCCTGCAGAACTCCTACCGCGCGGTCCTCCACTCCTCGCAGCAGACGGCCGACCTGATCGGCAACCTGAAGCTCGCCTGAAGCCTGGGAGGGCCCGGCGCCCCGTCCCTCGCGGGGGGCTTGCCATCTATATCCGCGCCGGTTATAGTCGGCGTGGAGATAGAGGCCATGACTGGACCCGAGACTGGACCTGACCCGCCCTCGCCCCTGCAGCCGGCGGCTTTCCATATCTTGCTGGCGCTGGCGGATGGGGACCGGCATGGCTACGCGGTCATCCAGGAGGTCGAGGCGCGGACCGGGGGCAAGGTGCGGCTGAGCGCGGGGACGCTCTACCGGTCGATCCAGCGGATGCTCGAGCAGGGGCTGATCGCCGAGGTGAGGGAACGGCCGCTGCCGGAGCTGGACGACGAGCGGCGGCGGTATTACCGGATCACGCCTCTCGGCATCGCGGCGGCGCGGGCGGAGGCGCGCCGGCTGGCGCAGCTGGTGGACATGGCACGCGCGCGCGGACTGGCGCCGGGGAGGGCTTGACGATGCGCCTCTACCGGGCCCTGCTGACGGTCTATCCGGCTTCGTTTCGCCGCCAGTACGGGGCCGAGATGCTGGGCATCTTCGCGCGGCGGCGGCGCGAGGCGGCGGGGCCGCTGGCGGCCGCGAGCCTGTGGGCGGCGACGCTCTGCGAGGTGCTCGGCAACGCCGCCGCGGTGCACTGGGACCTCTTGCGGCAGGACCTGCGCTACACCGCGCGCGGGGTGCGGCGGGCGCCCGGATTCGCGGCCACCGTGCTGCTGGTGGTGGCGCTCGGGATCGGCGCCAACACGGCGGCGTTCACCGTCACCGACTTCGTCCTGGTGCGGCCGCTGCCGTTCCCGGAGTCCGAGCGGTTGGTGAAGCTCTGGGAGAGCCGCCCCGGCTATGAGCGCATGGAGCCGTCACCGGCCAATTACCGCGACTGGAAGCGGATGAGCTCCGCCTTCGAGAGCATGGGCGCCTTCACCGGCACCTCGGTGAACCTCGTCGGCCATGGGGACCCGGTGCGGCTGGAAGGTGCGGAGGTCACCGCGGAGGTGCTGCCGCTGCTCGGGGTACGGCCCCTGCTCGGCCGCTTCTTCACCGCCGCCGAGGACCGCCCCGGCAGCGGCGGGACGGTGCTCCTGAGCTATCGCCTGTGGCAGGACGAGCTGGGCGGCGACCCCCACGCGCTCGGACGCCGGGTGACCCTGGACGGCGCTCCCTTCGTGGTCATCGGGGTCATGCCGCCGGAGTTCCATTTCCCCGACCGCCGGGCGCGGCTGTGGATGCCGGCGCGGCTTCGCGACCAGCACTTCCTCGACCGCAACGACAACTGGCTCGAGGTGGTGGCGAAGCGGAAGCGCGGCATCTCGCTCGCCGCCGCGAGGGCGGAGATGGCGGTGGTCGCGGCCCGCCTCGAGCGCCAGTATCCGAAGGAGGACGCGCACACCGGCACCCTGGTCATCGGCCTGCGCGAGGAGCTCTCGCAGCAGTCGCGCCTGCTGCTGCTGGCGCTCTCCGGCGCGGCGCTCTGCGTGCTGCTGATCGCCTGCGCGAACCTCGCGGGCCTGCTGCTGGCACGGGCACTGGCCCGCCGGCAGGAGCTCGAAGTGCGGGCCGCCCTCGGCGCGGGCCGCGAGCGGCTGCTGCGGCAGCTGGTGACCGAGAGCCTGGCGCTCGCCGTCCTGGGAGGTGCGCTCGGGATCCTGGTGGCGGCCGCGGCGGTGCCGCTGCTGACGCGGCTGGCGCCGGCGTCGCTGCCGATCGCCCAGGCGCCGGCGATCGACTCGCGGGTGCTCCTCTTCGCCGTCCTGCTCACCGCCGCGACCGGGATCGGCTTCGGCCTGGTGCCCGCGCTGCGCGCCTGCCGCGAGGCCGACTTCGCGGCCTTGCGGGAAGGGGGCGCGCGCGGTGGCGGCGGGCGCCGGGAGAGGCTGCGCGCCGCGCTGGTCATGGTCGAGGTCACCGCGTCGGTCGTGCTGCTGAT
>DATNKH010000432.1:0-6653 GCA_035603475.1 Thermoanaerobaculia bacterium | reverse complement strand
CGTTGGCGTGCGCCGCGACGACAACGATGTCTATGGCGGCCAGACCAGCCTGCGCGCCGGCGGCGCCTGGCGCATCGCCGGCGGCACCCGGATCCGCGCCAGCTACGGCCAGGCCTTCCGCGCGCCGACTCTCGGCGAGCTCTACTTCCCCTTCAGCGGCAACCCCAACCTGCGGCCGGAGACCGGCACCAGCTACGAGCTGGGCCTCGAGCAGGACGCGGGCCCCTGGCGGTTCATGCTCACCGGCTTCGAGAACCGCCAGCGCAACCTCATCGTCTTCGACAACTTCTCGTCGCAGGACGTCAACGTCGGCCGGGCGAGGAGCCGGGGCCTGGAAGGGCTGGTCGGCTTCCGCCGGGGCATCGTCTCCGCACAGCTCAACGGCACCCGCCTCGACGCGGTGGACCTGACGACCGGCCTCGAGCTCCTGCGGCGCCCGAGATGGAGCGCCAACCTGCTGGCCACCGCCCGGCCGGGGCCCTGGACGTTCACCTTCACCGGCCGTTACGTCGGGGAGCGCGCGGACCTCGACCCGGTGATGACCACCGTGCGGCGCACCAACCCGGGCTTCGTTCGCCTCGACATCGCGGCGAGCCGCCGCGCGCTTCCCTGGCTGTCGCCCTACGCGCGGATCGAGAACCTGGCCGACCGCCGCTATGCCGAGGTGCTTGGCTACCCGAGCCCGGGGCGGACGCTGATCGGCGGCGTGATGGTGAATCTCTGATGGAGAGGCGGCGGCGCTCTCGCCGGGCGCACCGGTGGCGCCGCCGCCTCGGCGCCCTGGCGGCGGTGGCCGCGATCGCCGCGATCGCCGCGATCGCCCCTTCAGGCGCGGCGACCGCCACTCCGGCCCACGCGGGAGCTCCGGTCGCCGCCACGGCGCGGCGGATCGTCTCGCTGGCGCCGAGCCTGACGGAGACCCTCTTCGCCCTCGGGCTCGGCGACCGGGTGGTCGGGGTCGACGACTACAGCGTCTGGCCCGCCGCGGCCGCGGCCAAGCCACGGATCGGCGGCCTGTTCAACACCAACCTGGAGAAGATCGTGACGCTTCGCCCCGACCTGGCGCTGCTGCTCCCCAGCGAGCACGACGTCGCGGCCAAGCTGCGAGGCCTGGGCGTGGCCAGCTTGATCGTCCCGGTCGAGACGCTCGCCGACGTCGAGCGCTCCTTCGTCGCCATCGCCCGGCGGTGCGGCGTGGCGCCGGCCGGCGAGCGCCTGGCGGCGTCCTGGCGTGCCGAGCTGGCGCCGCGGCCGGTGCCGGGCGGCGCCCTCGCGGTGATGCTGTCCGTGGGGCGCCAGCCCGGTCGGCTCACCGGCATCCTCGCCGCCGCCCGCGGCACCTTCCTCGACGAGCTGCTGGTCCGCCTGGGCGCCGTCAACGTCTTCGCCGATGCCGCCACACGCTATCCGCAGGTCGGCCTGGAGGAAGTGGTGGCGCGGGCGCCCCGGGTCATCCTCGAGCTGCGCAGCGACCCGACCCCGCCGGCCCTGACCGCGGCCCTGGTCCACGACTGGCGCCAGCTGCCCACCGTGCCGGCGGTGCGCGACGGGCGGATCTTCGTCATCGCCGGCGACTACGTCCTGGTGCCCGGTCCGCGGCTGCCGCTGCTCTACCGCGACCTGCGGCAGGCGCTGCTGACCGCCGCGGCGGGAGCGGGAGCAAGGCCGTGAGCCAGGTCGCGAGCCAGGTCGCCAGGGAGACGCTCCTCGCCGCACGCGGCCTGACCTGGCAAGCCGGCGGCCGAACGATCCTCGGACCGCTGGACCTCGACGTGCGCGGCGGCGAGTGCCTGGCGGTGGTGGGGCCGAACGGCGCCGGCAAGACCACCCTGCTCCGCCTGCTGACCGGCCTCGCCCATCCCGCCGCCGGGACGCTCTCCTTCGGCGGGCGTCCCTTCGCCAGGCTCAGCCGGCGCGAGCTGGCGCGGCGCATCGCCTACGTGCCGCAGATCCGGCCCGCGCACGTGCCGCTCGCCGTCGAGGAGGTGGTGCTGCTCGGGCGCTATCCCTATCTCTCGCCGCTGCAGCTGGCGCCGCGGACCGCGGACTTCGCCGCGGTCGAGGACGCCCTGCGCCGGGTCGGCATCCAGGAGCTGCGAGGGCGGCCGGTCGACGAGCTCTCGGGCGGCGAGCGCCAGGCGGTGTTCATCGCCGCCGCCCTGGCCCAGGAGGCGCAGCTGCTGGTGCTCGACGAGCCCACCCTGCACCTCGACGCACGCCACCAGCAGCAGCTGGCGTCGCTGCTGCTACGGCTCCAGGACGACGCGGCGCGCACCGTCGTGCTGGCGACCCACGACCTCAACCTGGCGGCGCTGCTCGGCGACCGCCTCCTGGCCCTGGCCGGCGGCCGCGAGATGGCGATCGGCACGCCGGCCGAGATCCTCCAGCCGGAGGTCCTCGAGCGTCTCTTCCACGCCCGCTTCCAGGTGGTGCGCGGCGGCGACCGGCCGCTCACCGTCCTCGATCTCGCCTCCTGACCGAACCGCCGCGCCCGTGAGCCCGAACCCGACCCGCAGCCGCTCCCGCGTCGCGCTCGCCGTCCTCGGCGGGGTCTGGGTGGCGGCGTTGCTGGTCGCGCCGCTCCTGGGCAGCCACTCGGTGTCCCTGGCCGCCGCGTTGCGCGGCGAGCCGACCGCGGCCGCCATCTTCTGGCAGCTGCGCCTGCCCCGCGTCCTGCTGTCGCTCCTGGCAGGCGGCGGCCTCGCCCTCTCCGGCCTCGGCTTCCAGACCCTCTTCCGCAACTCCCTGGCCGAGCCCTACACTCTCGGCGTGGCCAGCGGTGCGGCGCTCGGCGCGGTGGTGGCCCTGCGCTTCGAGAGCGCCGCGGCGCCGCTCGGCCTCTCGGCGGTGGCCCTCGCCAGCTTCGCCGGCGCCCTCGCCGCCACCTCCCTCGTCGTCGGCCTGGCCCTGCGCCGCCAGGGCGTCGCCACCCAGACCCTGCTCCTGGCGGGCGTCGCCGTCTCCCTCTCCTGCTCCGCCACCATCCTCTTCCTGCAGTACCTGGCCGACTCGACCCAGACCTTCCGCATGGTGCGCTGGATGATGGGAGGCCTGGCGGTGGTCGGCTACCGCGAGGTGCTCTGGCTGCTGCCCTGGATTCTCGGCGGCACCGTCGTCCTGCTCGCCCTCCGCTGGGACCTCAACCTCCTCCTCACCGGCGAAGAGCTCGCCGCCAGCCGCGGCGTCGACATCGGCCGCCTGCGCCTGCAGGTCCTGCTAGCCACCTCCCTGATGATCGGCTCCCTGGTCGCCGTCGCCGGCCCCATCGGCTTCGTCGGCCTCATCGTCCCCCACATCGTCCGCCGCTGGGTAGGCCAAGACCACCTCTTCCTCGCCCCCGCCTGCCTCCTGGGAGGCGGCGCCTTCCTCACCGCCTGCGACGCGGCGGCGCGCGTGGTCATGGCTCCGGCCGAGCTACCGGTCGGCATCCTCACCGCGCTGCTCGGCGGGCCCTTCTTCCTCTGGCTTCTGATCCTGCGGAGTAGGGAGCGGTGAGCGGCCATCAGAAGCAGGTCGGAATTAGAAGGTGCCGGGGACGAAGGGGCCCGCGGGCAGGGCACGGCGCGTCCCTCCACCGCGAAGTTGCGGTCGACCAGGTCGGGAGTCGGCCGCGCTTGGCGATCCCGCGTGGTCGTCACGAACCGTCGCCGCCGGCTTACTCCTGCGATGCCTGCGGCCTGCATCAGCCGGGCCACTCGCTTGCGGCTTGCTGACTGACCCTCGGCGGCCAGCTCGGCTCGCACGCGAGGTGCCCCGTAGGTCGCCCGCGAGTGCTCGTGGATCGCCTCGATGCGGGCACCCAGCGCTGCATCCGCCACCGACGGAGCCGACGGCGACAGCCGCTGCCAGGCGTAGTAGCCACTGGGCGACACGCCCAGCAGCCGGCACATCGCCCCCACCGCGTGCATGGCCTGCTTCGCCCTCACGAATCCGAAGGCTTGCGCGGAATCGACTCGCTCTCCCGAGCGAACCAGGCTGCGGCTTTTTTAGGATCTCACGCTCTTCGCGCAGCTGCCGGTTCTCTCGCCGCAGCCGCCGCAGCTCGTCGCGCTCGAGCGTCGTCAGACCATCCTCGCGGCGGCCCTCGTCCCGATCGGCCTGGGGCGACGCAGTTGCGGATCGCCTGCGCCGAAGGCTCAAACTCGCGGGCCAGCTGTTCGGGATCTCGTCCCGCCCGCACCAGCTCAATCATCTGCCGCCTGAACTCGGGCGGGTACGGCGCTCGGTGTCTCTGGGGCATCGTGGACCCCTCTCCGCCCAATCATGGGGTGTCCACGAAACCGGGGCAACTTCAAGGGCCAAGTTTGGTTACAGGTCGGGTCTCGGGGTATGGAAGGGGGGAGGCGCGGGACACTGGCTCTCAAGTCAGCGAACTGGAGGCTGCATCGACTCTCGGCGAGCCTGGCACCGGTGGCTGTGCGCGAGCTTTCGATTGGGCAGAGGCGCCGGGCGGTGCTGGTCGCGGCGCTCATCGGCGCTCCCGACCACCTGCTACTCGACGAGCCGTGCGAGACGCTCGACCGCCGTGCGCGCGACACCGTCCTCGCCTGGATCGAGGCGCGGCGCAGAGCCGCCGCACCGAAATGCGTCCTGGGCGAGAGCCTGGACAGCAGTAGAATTAGTTAGAATCGAGCCGGCGAGGCACCCTCCTCTCGAGGGATCGAGCGGCGCCACCTTCACGCCCGGGTGGTCTGGACGGCGCCACCCGTGATCGCCCTGCGGGCTAAGGCTGTCGGCCTGGCTGTGCTTCTTCTCGAACTCGAAAGGGTACCGCTATTCCAGGCAAGGTCAAGGGTGCAGGTGGCAGGCCCACAGCCGTGGTCCAGCCACTTGCTGATAGGCGGTCTGGATCAGGCTCGCCACGTCGTCGATTTCGAAGCGGATCTCGGGCTGCGGCCGCCACTTTGAGTAGACCCTTCCCGGCGAAGGGGAAGTCTCGAGGCTGTCCTGGCGCAAGACCATATCGCCGGCCGCCAGCGCTATGGGTTCATCGAGCCGCTCCGTTTGGTACACGGGAACGAGCGCCTCCGGGATCTGAATTCTCTCTGCCCAATCGAGCTCCACCTCTCCCTCGCAACGCGCCAACCGCGGGTCACTCTTCGCGCCAGGCCTCTCGTTATAACCAGTAGCCGTGTATGGATCGAGGTCACGAGGCAGCCGACAAAGGTCGGCGTGATCGCGACCGCCGACCCGCGTGCCATCCCGATGAGAGCGAGTCCCTCGTGCTGTGGGTTCGTCGTGAGAGGCTCCGTGAGCGGTCGGACTCGGACGCTCAGGGAAAGATGTAGCGAGAGGGATTTGCGGCAAGATCGGTAAAGGATGCTTTAGCAAAATCGACGCTGTTTCCTAAGAAGCGCTTGAACCGGCTCTCTTCCTCCTTTGCCTGTACGGCTCTCTTGCCGGGGTAATGATTCAGCACTGTCACCTGTCGCAAGGCGTGAGCACTCGTTTGGACCCGCTTCAGCAAATATTTAACGTGGAGATCGGCATCGGGAAATGAATAGCCACAGAATACGAGATGCTGTATATCCCGGAGCGCCCGCTCTGCTCTCTGCCAGATGGCAGTCAGGAATGGGTTCGCCATATTCTTGAAAACCGTTGGCGGCACAATCAGTGGTTGGTACACGGACTCGCACTTCAAGCATGCCCCGAGGTGGGGATTCTCATAGAGCGCAACGATGCCTTTTTCAAGTGGCGTATAGCGAAGAGTGTTACAAACCGGACAATACATCCAGTTGAGCGAGCCGTGAACTTTGTACAGCGGTATCGCCGGGCTTGAAATCGTGGTCCAAGAGTCTGGCTCGCAGAACTCAACTGCATAATCTATTGGCCCTGGGCCGCCTGGCTTGCTCAATACTGTGATCAGCGCGTTATCCAAGAGAAGGTCGTAGTTTGCGCTAAAGAACACAATATCGTCAAGCAAGGAGGCGGTGCGAAGGTTGGTGACGAAATCGAGGTGGTAGTTCGTTGCGGATGCCTCCAGCGAATCTTTCAGCGATTTTGCCATGAGGATTATTAGGTAGAGCCTGACAAAATGCAGGCGGCCGCTGTTGCTTGCCATGTTGATTAGCTCAAAGTCGCGGAACCCCTCGCCTCTGGCCACTGCCAAGTCGATGAGGCCAAGCACCTCCTCAAACGTCGGAAACGTGATCGCATCCAAGTTGTCATTGTAGAGGTCAAGGCCAAACATTAAGTTGAAGAAGGTCATCAGCTCTCTATCAGAGTTGTGGCTGAAGCCGTGACCGCCTGAACCTTGAAGTCTCTTGAAATAGTCTCGAAAGAGGCCTCCTTGAAGTGGTGCTCCATCGGCCGCGGCGGCACCCGCTCCTAAGAATACTCCGGTCTTCACGAGGTTCCCTTTTCGTCTGGCGCTATAGTGCCGCCGTAGCAGGCTTAAGAGGCGCTGTGTCCCCCTCTTCGAGCCGGGCGATTCGTAGAATCGCCAATTTAGCACAGTCTTGGCTTTATGGCGGGCTACCGCGAGTCCCGGTAGGCAGGTCGAACACCCATGCGGCGCCGTCGGCGGCGACGACAGCGGTCCGCCCGGAGACGGCCACGGCACGCCCGAACCCGGCGTCCGGCGCGCCGGGGGGCAGGGTCAGCTCGGCGGTCAAGGACCACTTGTCGAAGCTCCTGCCGTACACCAGGACGGG